>NZ_JBEXYL010000008.1:0-183354 GCF_040630895.1 Streptomyces sp. NPDC005728 | reverse complement strand
GGGAGCGAGAAAGCCCAGCCAGGAGTGGCGCCGGGCGCAGGCGGCGACGCCGGCGTGCGTGCCGTACGGTCCATGGACAGGACTCCTGTCCGAGGAGTGAGACGGATCCCGGACGAAGACTCCTGCCCGGCGCCCTCGTCTGCTTCAATGGGCCCATGGCCAGCTTCCAGAAGGACACCGCGACAGGTCGCCATGACCTCGAGCCGTTCTGGCCTTCCCGTCAGCACCACGACTTCGACCGGGTGTGTTGCCGCGCAGTGAACGCGCGGGCCCTCTAAAGCCGTACACCCCGGCCTTCGGCCAGCGCGAAACGACGTACGTCCCCCGGCGCGCCCGACCACGAATCGCGGCCGTCGTCCTGCCCGACGAACTCCTCGCGCGAAAGAGCTGACCTCTCATGGCGACCACTCGTTCTCTCTCCACCGCCCCCCTCACCACCCCCTCCCAGAGCAGCACCCGCCACCGGCTGCGGGCCGTCGACCGGGACGAGGTCGTCGACGTGGCGGACTTCCTGCCGCCGGGCGCCACCTGGCTGCCCGCGCCGCAGCACACCCTGCCCACCCTCCCCGGACAGCCGCCCATGGTCGGATACCTGGTGCTGGTCCCGGCCGACCAGCGGCCCCCGTTCCTGCCGGTCGCGGTGCCGGACGAGCCGGAGACGGCCGCCGAGGCGGGCGGCGACCCGCTGGTGCGGATCGACTCCGTGCAGCGCACCGCGAGCGTGGACGGCCGCGAACTCGACCTCACCTACCTGGAGTTCGAGCTGCTCGCCCACCTGGTGGGACACCCGCACCGGGTGCACACCCGCGACCAGCTGGTCACCACGGTGTGGGGGTACGGCCACGTCGGCGACGGCCGCACCGTCGACGTCCACATCGCCCGGCTGCGCCGCAAGCTGGGCGCCCAGCACCGCCAGACGATCCAGACCGTGCGCCGCGTCGGCTACAAGTACATCCCGCCGACCGGGCGTTGACCCCGGCTGTCTGCCCTCGGCAGACAGCCCTTCCCTCCCCGGGCCCCTGCCGGGCACGCTCCCGGCATGAGACTTCTTGTGCTGGGTGGTACGGAGTTCGTGGGGCGGGCCGTCGTGGAGGCCGCTCTGGGGCGCGGCTGGGAGGTGACCGTCTTCCACCGGGGGCGGCACCAACCTCCCTTCGCAGTACGGTCGTTGCACGGCGACCGCACCGATCCGGACGGTCTCGCCGCCCTCGCCGCCGCCGAGGGCACCTGGGACGCCGTGGTCGACACCTGGTCGGCGGCGCCGCGCGCGGTACTGGACGCGGCTCGGCTGCTGCGGGATCGCGCCGGACGGTACGTGTACGTCTCCAGCCGGTCCGTGTACGCCTGGCCCTGGCCTCCCGGGGCCACCGAGGACGCTCCGCCGGTCGAGGGTGCCGCGGCCGATGCCGGGGCGACGGACTATGCGCGGGACAAGCGGGGTGGCGAGCTGGCCGCCGTGGAGGCCTTCGGCGCGCAGGACTCGCTGCTGGTCCGGGCCGGGCTGATCCTCGGTCCGTACGAGAACGTCGGCCGGCTGCCCTGGTGGCTGACCCGGATCGCCCGGGGCGGCCCGGTCCTGGCCCCCGGCCCCCGGGATCTGCCGGTCCAGTACATCGACGCGCGCGACCTCGCCGACTGGATCGTCGGCGCGGTGGAGAAGGAGTTGAGCGGGCCGTACAACCTGGTCAGCCCGCCCGGTCACACCACCATGGGCGAACTGCTCGAGGCCTGCGTCCGGGCCGCCGGCGCGGACGCCGAGCTGCGCTGGACCGACCCGGAGGTGATCCTGGAAGCCGGGATCGAGCCGTGGACCGAGCTGCCGGTGTGGGTGCCGCCGGGCGGCGAGTTGTACGACGCCGTGCACCGCGCGGACGTGTCCCGGGCGGTGGCCACGGGGCTGGTGTGCCGGCCGGTCGGCGAGACCGTCGCCGACACCTGGCGGTGGCTGACGCAGATCGGCGGTACTGCGCCGCAGCGCCCGGACCGGACGGCCAAGGGTCTGGCCCCGGAAGTGGAGTCGAAGGTGCTGGCAGCGGGCGGGGGTGTAGCTGACACCACCCTCTGACATGGGGCTTCGGCCCAGTGACCCGGGCCGACGGGTCGGCGAGACTTGCGGCATGAACACCGAAGCGAAGAGTGGCCGTGCCCGTGCGCGGACCCGAGAGGTACTGCTGGCCGCCGTGCAGGGACTCACGCTGGCCGTTGCCGTGCTGCCCTTCTCCGTGCTGCTCCTCGTCCTGACCCTCGTCTCCGTCGCGCTCATCCCGATCGGCGTCGGCATCGTCACGACTCCGCCGATCCTGACCGCGGTGCGGGCCCTCGCGGACAAGCGCCGGGAACTCGCGGCCGAGTGGTGCGGGGTGCGGATCCCGTCGGCGTACCGGCCGGTCCCCGAGGGCGCGAACCTCTGGACGCGGACCCTCACCCTGCTGCGCGACCCGCAGGTCTGGCGCGACGTGCTGTGGCTGCCGGTGGACATGACGGCCGGTTTCGTGACGGCGCTGCTGCCGGCCGTCCTGCTCTTCTACCCCTTCGAGGGTTTCGCGGTGGCGGCCGGGCTGTGGCGGGTGCTCGCGAAGGACGAGACGTACTGGTACGGCTTCGTACCGGTCACCGACCAGCCGTCCGCGCTCGGTGCCGCCGCCACCGCCGCGGTCCTCCTGGTCGCCTCCTACCGCCTCACCCCACGCCTGCTGACGGTCCACTTCCGGCTCACCCGGGCCGTCCTCGGCGCCGAGCAGGGCGAACTCGCGGAACGGGTACGGGTGCTGACCGAGACCCGGCGCGACGCCGTGGACACCTCGGCCGCCGAGCTGCGCCGCATCGAGCGGGACCTGCACGACGGGGCGCAGGCCCGGCTGGTCGCGATGGGCATGGACCTCGGCACGATCGAGATGCTGCTGGACAAGGACCCGGCGCAGGCGAGGAAGCTCGTCTCCCAGGCCCGCCGGAACTCCGTCGAGGCCCTGGAGGAACTGCGCGACCTGGTCCGCGGCATCCATCCGCCGGTGCTGGCCGAACGCGGGCTCGGGGACGCCGTACGGGCGTTGGCGCTGCGGCTGCCGCTGCCCGGCGAGGTGAGCGTGGAGCTGCCCGGCCGCCCGGACGCGCCCGTCGAGTCGGCCGCCTACTTCGCGGTCAGCGAGGTGCTCACCAACGCCGTCAAGCACTCCGGCGCCGAGCGGATCTGGGTGGACCTGCACCACGCCGGCGGCATGCTGAGGATCACGGTCACCGACAACGGCAGGGGCGGCGCCGCGGTAGGAACGGGCTCCGGGCTGGCCGGGGTCGAGCGCCGGCTGGGTACATTCGACGGCGTCCTGGCCGTCAGCAGCCCCGCGGGCGGTCCCACCCTGGTGACCATGGAGATCCCGTGCGCGTTGTCCTAGCCGAAGACCTCTTCCTGCTGCGCGACGGACTGGTCCGGATGCTGGAGGCCTACGGCTTCGAGATCGCGGCCGCCGTCGAGTCCGGGCCCGAACTCACCCGCGCATTCGCGGAGTTGCAACCGGACGTCGCCGTGGTCGACGTGCGCCTGCCGCCCACGCACACCGACGAGGGCCTGCAGTGCGCGCTGCGGGCCCGGCGGGAGCGGCCCGGGCTGCCGGTGCTGGTCCTGTCCCAGCACGTGGAGCAGTTGTACGCGCGGGAGCTGCTGGCCGACGGCAGCGGCGGGGTGGGCTATCTGCTCAAGGACCGGGTCTTCGACGCCGACCAGTTCGTGGACGCCGTACGACGGGTCGCCGCGGGCGGCACGGCGATGGACCCGCAGGTGATCCAGCAGCTGCTGTCGCGACGGGCGGCCGACGACCGGCCGCTGGGCAACCTCACCCCGCGGGAGCGGGAGGTGCTGGAGCTGATGGCGCAGGGCCGGTCGAACGCGGCGATCGCCGCGCAGCTGGTGGTGACGGAACGGGCCATCGCCAAGCACACCTCCAACATCTTCACCAAACTGGGTCTGGAGGTGTCGGACGACGACAATCGCCGCGTTCTGGCCGTGCTGGCCCACCTCGACCGCGACCGTTGAGTTTCATGTCAACTTTCGCTGCTCAGCGGGTATTTGAGGCCCTTGGGCGGGGTAATCCTCTGACTAATTTGTGAGACGGCTGAACACCTCTGGGGCGGAGTCCGTATGGAAGGACGCCGCTTCACTCCTGTCGGGCGCCTCGATGCTGCCCCGCAAGGAAGTCAGAGGAGTTCCATGGGACGCAACACACGAAAACGCCGTACGCCGCTGGCCACCAAGGCCATAGCCGCATCGGCGGCCCTAGCGCTCGGTGGGGGCGGGCTGATCTGGGCGAACTTCTACGCCTCGGCGCACGAGTCGAACAACCAGTCGTGGGGAGGCAATCAGACCAAGGCCGCGACGGCGCAGGTCGCGACGATCTCCTGCCCGGACGTCGGCCAGAAGCTGACGAACGTGCCGAACCAGGCCCGCCAGGGTGTGGCGATGGAGCTGGCCAACCTCGACAAGCAGATCACCGAGGCCTACTCCCGGCTCGCCTCCACCCGGCAGTCGCAGACCAACGATCCGAGCTTCGTGCAGAACGCGATCGTCGGCCCCCTCAAGGAGAAGCGGGCCGCGACGATCGACCGGATCAGGATCGACATCCAGCGGGTCGGCGGTTCCTTCGACAACTCGCTCAAGCAGCTCGCCGCCTGTACGACGCAGACCGCCAATCAGACCAACGCCGGCGGACAGCAGCAGAACGGCGGCCAGCAACAGAACGGCGGGCAGCAGCAGAACGGCGGCCAGCAGCAGGGCAACGCCGGTCAGAACATCGGCGGGCAGGCCGGCAACGGCCCGGTCGCGGCCGACTTCGTGGACATCACGAAGGTCGCCCCGAACGTCCAGGGCAAGCCGCGCCTGACCGGCAACGCCTCGACGGGCACGTTCTCCACACGCTGCGGCGTGAACGCGAACAAGAACTTCAACACCGACAACGTGATCGTGGCGCCCGGCGTGACCAACGGCGCGCACCACCTGCACGACTACGTCGGCAACCAGAAGGTCAACGCGTTCTCCAGCAACCAGACGTTCCTGCAGGGCGGCACCAGCTGCCAGAACCGGAACGACCTGTCGTCGTACTACTGGCCGGTGGTCCGTATCCAGGACGGCACGCAGGACTTCGACCAGAACAAGGACGGCGGTGGCAAGGAAGGCAACGTCGGCAAGATCCTGACGCCGACGTCGGCCCAGATCAAGTACGTCGGCAGCGCGGCCAGCAAGGTCGTCGCGATGCCGCAGTTCCTGCGCATCATCACCGGTGACGCCAAGACCACCACCAACGGCCTGGCCAACGCCAACGCGCACTGGAGCTGCACGGGCTTCGAGAACAAGGTGCAGTTGACCACGCAGTACCCGATCTGCCCGCAGGGCAGCAAGGTGGTGCGTACGTTCGCCTTCCAGAGCTGCTGGGACGGCCAGAACATCGACAGCGCCAACCACCGCACGCACGTGGCCTTCGCCGACGCCGCGAGCGGTGTGTGCCCGCCCGGCTTCAAGGCGATCCCGCAGCTGACGATGCGCCTGACGTACAACATCAACCCGCCGACCGTCCAGAACGGCCAGGTGAAGAACGCCTACGCGGTGGACGGCTTCCCTGAGCAGCTCCACAAGGCGGCCACCGACCACGACGACTTCATCAGCGTCACGACCGGCGGCCTGGCGAACAAGATCGCGAACTGCGTCAACCGCGGTCAGCAGTGCCAGTAGTGCAGACCCCTTCGGAAAGCGGGCGGTGGGACTCTCCCACCGCCCGCTTTTCGTGAGCCGCACGCCGGCAGGAAGGTCAGCCGCTGTGCGCGTGGTGATCGGTGCCGATCTCCACGTCGCCGCCGAGCGTGCCGCGCAGCGCCTTGACGACCCCGTTCTCGCCGACGGCGACCCACTTGCGGCCGACCAGGTAGTAGCCGCCGTAGTCCTTCGCGTCGTTGATCCACTCACGCTGGCCGCGGTCGGTGGCGAAGGTGGCCAGGATGAACTTTCCGTCGGTGTTCTTGCAGATGGCCTGCCGGATCTCGTCCGCGTCGGTCTGCATGTTCGGCGTGCACTTCACCTCGGCAGCCAGGCTCTCCAGGCTGCCCGTGGCGGTGGGCGGCACCTTCTGCGCACCCCCGCCGGAGCCGCAGCCCGCGAGCGCCAGTACGGCCGTGGCAGCGCCCGTCACGGCGAGCAGCGCCCTTGTCACCCTCATCTGTTCCTCCGGTCCTGGTGGGCCAAGCATGCCGCGGGGAGCCCCGGCGCGGGACCCCTCCCCTCGGATACGGCTGCGGGACGCGGTGCACTCAAATCCGGTACCCCCTCGCGCACGGGTGTGCGAGGGTGACCCGGTGAACCGAGACTGGGAAGACCGTGTGACCGCGGCCTGGGCGACCTTCGACGACTACGCCGAAGAGGACGGGGCCGAGTTCCGGGCCGTGATCGACAAGCTCGTGGCCGAGCTGCCGGAGGGCAGCCCGCTGGCCCCGTTCGAGCAGGCCTGCGCCTGGGACTCCACCGGCCACTCGGACAAGGCGGTGCCGCTGTACCGGGAGGCGCTGGCGCGCGGGCTGAGCGGGTACAAGGGGCGCCGGACCAAGATCCAGCTGTCGTCCTCCCTGCGGAACATCGGGCAGGCCGAGGAGGGCGTCCGGCTGCTCACCGCCGAGCTGGACGCGCCCTCGGACGAGTTGGACGACGCGGTACGGGCCTGTCTCGCCCTGTGCCTGTCCAGCCTGGGCCGCGACCGCGAGGGGCTTTCCCTCGTCCTGGGCGCCCTGGCCCCTCATCTGCCGCGCTACCAGCGGTCGATGGCCGCGTACGCGCGCCTGCTGGTCGAGCCGGAGGGGTGAGTCACCCGCTCGGCGGTGACCAACCAACGGTTCGCTCGTTTTCCCGGACGTGCAGTCACAGGATGTAGCCCAGCGTCACGCCCCCTCCTCCCCCGGAGCCGCCGGCCCGGTCGTGGACGTCGAGCAGGCCGAGGCCGCGCTCGTCGAGCACTACCCCCGGCTGGTCCGGCTCGCCTACCTGGTACTGCCACCGGGCCTCGGCCGCAGCCGCCGGGTACTGACGGCACACTCCCTGGTCCAGCGCGCCCTGCCCCGCGGCCGCAAGCAGTCGTCCGTGGTCCCGGCCCAGTCCTCGGGCCGGGAGGGCGACCCCGGGTACGCCTTCCTCCGCCTCCGCGTCCTGCGTGCGGCGCTGGAGGCGGCCCGCCCCCGCAAGCTCCGGCCGAGGCTCGCGCAGCTGCCGCCGCTGCTCCCCCAGGTGTGGGGCCTGCGCCTGTTCCCGCGCTCCGGCGGCGCCGACGAACTCGCCCTGGACCAGCGGCTGTCCACCCTGTCCGGACCGGCCCGCGCCGCGTACGTGCTGCGCGGCCTGGAGCGGCTGCCCGACGAGGACGTCCGGCGGATCCTCGAGTCCGCCGGGGTCGGCGAACCCGATTCCGCGCTGGCGGAGGCCAACGGAGTGCCCGCGCAGGACGCGCTGCTCTCCGCCCCCGAGTTCGACCCCTGCTCGCTGCAGGCCCGGCCCACCGATCTGATGCGCCGCCGCCAGCACACCAAGGCGGCGCTCGCCGCGGCGGCCGCGCTCGCGGTGTGCGGGGCACTGGTGGCCCTGCCGGGCGGCGGCTGGGGCCCGGACGGCGCGGCCGCACCCCTCTACGCGCAGAACCCGGCCGCCGAAGCCGCTCTCGACCCGGGCCGGCTGATCCGGGTGACCCCGACGGCGTGGCAGTCCGGCGCCCGCACCGACTTCTCCGTGTGGCCCGCGCGCGGCCCGCTCACCCGTGACAGCGCCCTGCTGCGCCGCGCCCTGGCCGTCTGGGCGCGCCCCGGGGAAACGGTCCGTGTCTCGGCCACCCCGGGCACCGAGACCGGCGGCCCGGCCGGCCCGCCCCAACTGCTCTACGCGGGCGAGGTGGACAACGCCCGCGTGGTGGTCCTCTACGACGGCCTGCGTATCGCCCGCTACGCCGAGCCCAAGGACGGCACGGCGGGGGCCGCCCTGGACTTCGCGCGCGCCGACGGCGCGACGACCGCCGAGGCGAGCGCGCTGGTGCTCGGCCGCTCCGACGGCAACGTCCGCTATCTGACCGCCCCGTGGGTGAAGAAGGCCGCCGAGCGGGACCTGATGAAGCCGGGCGCGGCCGCCACACCCCTCACCGTCACCGACGGCGTCACCGCACCGCTGGCCAGCCCCGCCCTGCAGCCCGGCAGCTGCACCTCGTGGAACGTGCTCCAGCTGACCGACGCCTCCGGCACCCGGCTCGCCACGGATCTCGGTGAGCTGGTCCCGGCCCACCTCACCGCCGGACGCCCGGGCGCCATCGGGGAGGTGTCCGGCGTGGACGGGCTGCGCGCCTGGGCGCCGTTCGCCTGCTCGCTGGCCGCGGAGCGCTCGGCGGGCGTGCGCAGCGTCAACGCCTGGGGGTTCGCGAACCAGCCCCTGCCCGACGCGGGCGGGGCGGGTCAGTGGGTGTGCACCAGGGCCGAGACCTGGCGCGGCGACGGCACGGCCGCGCTGGCCCAGTTCCGGACGCCGGGCACTGCGGTCGGGGCGGTCGTGGCCAAGGGCACCGATGCGTCGGCCTGCGGTCCCCGCGACCCGCACGTCCTGGCCGGGGTGCTGTGGAAGTCCAGGACCGGGACCTGGTACCTGCTGGCCGCGGGCGGCCCGGACACCGCGTCGATCCGGACGAGCGGAGGCGTCACCGCGTCGGGGCAGGGACCGCTGCTCGCCGCCCGGGCCAAGCAGGGGGCACAGGCGCAGCTGAAGGGCACGCTGACGGACGGCAGGTCGATCGACGGACTCCACTAGCTGACACTCGCGTCAACAAGGTGCCGCACGGGGGTTCTCAGACGAGCTACCCGTCAGTACATTGACGCCATGTCTAACACGCAGGTCCGGCCGGTGGAGTCCGAGCACATACCGCTCAAGGCCCGCAACGTGTCCTTCTCCTGGGAGGACACACCGCTGCACTGGGTCCCCGGTGACCCGTTCACCACGCACACCATCAACGTGCTGCACCTGCTGCTGCCCGCCGGCGAGCGGTGGTTCGTGCACGTGTACAAGCAGGTGCTGCCGCTCATCCGGGACGACCGGCTCCGCGAGGACGTCATCGGCTTCATCGGGCAGGAGGCCATGCACTCCCAGGCTCACGACGAGGTGCTGCCGCACCTGAGGGAGCTGGGGCTCGACCCGACGCCGTACACCGCGCAGGTCGACTGGTTCTTCGAGAAGCTGCTCGGCGACCGCACCCTGCCGCCGGGCCGGCCGCGCCGCTGGTGGCTGCTGGAGCGGGTCGCGCTGATCGCGGCCATCGAGCACTACACCGCCTTCCTCGGCGACTGGGTGCTCAACGCCGCCGAGCTGGACCGGCGCGGCGCCGACCCGACCATGCTGGACCTGCTGCGCTGGCACGGCGCCGAGGAGGTCGAGCACCGCTCCGTCGCCTTCGACCTGTTCCTGCACGTCGACGGCAGCTACCGGCGCAGGGTGCGCACCTGGGCGACGGCCTTCAGCGCGCTGGTGTTCCTGTGGCAGCGCGGCTCCCGCTTCTTCATGGAGAACGACCCGACCCTCGTGGACGGCCGGGCCTCCTTCAAGGACTTCTATCTGAGCGGCCGGCGCGGCACCCTGCCGACCAGCGGCGCGATGCTCAGGTCCATCCCGCGCTATCTGAGCCGCACCTACCACCCCTCCCAGGAGGGCTCCACCGCCCAGGCCGTCGCCTATCTGGCCGCTTCCCCCGCCGCGCTCGCCGCGGAGAAGGCGGAGCGTTCCGCGAAGGGGGCCGCCTGATGCCGAAGCTGCGCACCGTCGCGCTCGTCGCGGGCACCGCCCTGCTCACCCGGCGGGCCCTGCGCCGCCGCATCCAGGCCTCGCCGCTGTGGCCACTGCCCACCCTGGACCCGCCCGTCTCGGGCCGCCCCCGCTCACGGGCGTTGCGGCTGCTGCTCGCCGCGCACGAGACGATCGCCGAGGGAGTCGTACAACTGCGCCTGGAGGGCGGCGAGTTGCCGCGGTGGGAGCCCGGTGCGCACCTCGACCTGGTGCTGCCCTCGGGGCTCGTGCGGCAGTACTCGCTGTGCGGCGACCCGGCGGACACCTCCTCGTACACGGTGGCCACGCGGCTGGTCGAGGACGGCCGGGGCGGCTCGCGCGAGGTGCACGAGCAACTCGCCGAGGGCATGGAGCTGGAGGTGCGCGGCCCGCGGAACCGCTTCCCGCTCGCGGCGGCGCCCTCGTACGTCTTCGTCGCCGGCGGTATCGGCATCACACCGATCCTGCCGATGCTGCGGGCCCTGCCGGACGGGGCCGACTGGCGGCTGCTGTACGGCGGACGGACGCGGGCCTCCATGCCGTTCCTGGAGGAGGTACGGGCGCTCGCCGGGGACCGGCTGACCCTCGTCGCCGAGGACGAGGACGGACGGCCGGACCTGGCGGCGCTGTTCGCGGACGCGCCGGAGGGCACAGCCGTCTACTGCTGCGGTCCGGAAGGCCTCACGGCGGCGGTGCAGGCACGGCTGCCCGAGGGGGCCGTGCTGCACCTGGAGCGGTTCGCACCGCGCCTGTCGGCCGACGGGAACGCGGAGTTCGAGGTCGAACTCCGGCGCAGTGGACGGACAGTGACCGTCCCGGCCGGCTCGACCGTGCTGGCCGCCGTGCGCCGCGAGCTGCCGGACACCGCCTACTCCTGCGAGCAGGGCTTCTGCGGAACGTGTCAACAGCGGGTGCTGGAGGGCGAGGTGGAGCACCGGGACGAGCTGCTGACGGATGCGGAGCGTGCCGACTCGATGCTGATCTGTGTGTCATGGGCCAGAAGTGAGCGTCTCGTGCTGGATCTGTGACGGAATCATGTGAACCCCCGCGCCGGTCCGGCCCGTTCCGGGCCGGATTCGATCGGTAAGGTGTTCGCATGAGTACCGGGGTTCGCCGCAGGATGGGCGTCGAGGAGCGGCGGCAGCAGCTGATCGGTGTCGCGCTCGACCTGTTCAGCCGCCGCTCGCCCGATGAGGTCTCCATCGACGAGATAGCGTCGGCGGCGGGCATCTCGCGCCCGCTGGTCTACCACTACTTCCCCGGCAAGCTCAGCCTGTACGAGGCCGCGTTGAAGCGTGCCGCGGAGGATCTGGCGGGCCGGTTCGGGGAGCCCCAGGAGGGGCCGCTGGGGGCCAGGCTGCTGCGCGTGATGCGTCGCTTCTTCGATTTCGTGGACGAGCACGGGCCCGGTTTCTCGGCGCTGATGCGCGGCGGCCCGGCCGTCGGCTCCTCGGCGACCAACGCGCTCATCGACTCCGTGCGCCAGGCGGCCTACGAGCAGATCCTCGCGCACCTGGGCGTCACCGAGGCGCCCGCGCGCCTGGAACTGGTCGTCCGCTCGTGGATCTCGCTCGCCGAGTCGACGGCGCTGATCTGGCTGGACGGCCGGCGCATCCCGCGCGGCGAGCTGGAACTGCAGCTCGTGCACGACTTCGCCGCGCTGGCAGCGGTGAGCGCCGCCTACGACGAGGACATGGCCGCCCTGCTGCGCACCATGGTCAAGGACGAGCCGGCCGACGGCCCCTTCGCGGAACTCGTCGGCCGGCTGCTCAGCCTGGCTCCCTAGCGGTCGAACTTCCGGTACGACGGATCCAGGTCGCGGATCTCGGCGGAGGCGTGCAGGGTGAAGCGCTTGTCCGCCACGTGCTTGCGGAGCAGATCCAGCACGGTCTCCGTGAGTCGCGCCTTCGTCTCGTCGCTGCGGCCGGCGAGGAGCCCGATGGTCACGTGCACGATCGCGTGCCCGTGCTCCGCCGGGTCCTCGTACCCGTACGCCGTGAACGCTCCGGGCCGGAACTGCGTCTTGCAGGCCTCCGGCTTGGCCGCCGCGATCTCGACGGTCGCCTCGTGCAGCGCCCGCGCGAAACCCGCGCGGTCGAAGGCGGCCTCCATCGTGTTCGAGTAGTCGACGGTGATCTGCGGCATGAGCACTCCTGTTCTACGGCGGACGGGCCCGACCCTACTTCGCCGCCCGGGTGAACACCGCCACCGTCCGCGCGGGCACGGTGAACGTGCCCGAGCCGGCCGCGTAGGAGGAGGTCTTCACCACCGCGTCGGCACCGGCCGTCTGCACCGGGTGCAGCCGGTAGGCCGTCCCGGCCAGGGCGGCGATCCGCTGTTCCTGCTGCTCGGGCGTGGCGTTGAAGACCACGACCAGGTCACCCAGACGCATGGTGATCACGCCGGGCGTCTCGTCCTTGCCGGACAGCGGGAAGGACAGCCGCTCCTGCACCTGCGCGGCCGTCCCGAGGGAGAACGCCTTCTCCGTCGTACGGATCCGCAGCAGGTCCTGGTAGGCGGCGGAGGCGCCGGTGATCTGCGGGCAGCCCACCTTGACCGTGCCGAGCAGCGGCTTGGCGTAGCTCCACTTGGACTGATTGTCGGCCGCCATGGGCAGCCCCCGCCCGAAGCCGTTGCCGTCGGCGCAGTTCCAGTGGATGGCGTTGAACCAGTCGCCGCTGTCGAAGGAGTTGCGGTCCAGCGACTTGGAGCGCAGCAGGTCGGTGCCCGCCTGGGAAAGGGACGGCCCCTGCGAGAGGGCGGCCGTGCCCATCGCCAGCACCTGCATCCGGGCCCGGTCGGCCGCGCTGGTCGAGGCGGGCAGCTTGTAGGTGAGCGCGTCGAACAGCGACTCGTTGTCGTGCGCGTCCACATAGGCGAGCGCATCACCGGGCGCGTCCGCGTAGCCGGCCGGCGAGCCGTTGTAGTCGACCTCGGAGCCCTTGACCGCCTTGCCGTCGGTGTCGGTGAAGGTGAACGACTTCAGGTTGCCGGTGAGGCCGACCTTGATCAGGTCCTGGTAGTGCAGGAGCCGGGCCCGCTGCTCGGCCGTGGTGCCGTTCGCCGCAGCGGGGTTGGGGTCGGTGTACAGGCCGGACGCGAAGCCCTGGACGCCGGGGTCCGAGTCGAAGGGGCCGCCGCCGCGCACGGCGTCACGGGCGCGGTCGGAGAAGGTGGCGATGCCGGTACCGGCCATGTTCTGCTGCGTGGCCTGCACGAACCGGGCGTCGTTCGCGACCTCGCCGAAGTTCCAGCCCTCGCCGTACAGGATGATCTTCTTGCCGTCGACGCCGTCCTTCTCGACGGTCAGTGCGTCCAGGGCTTTCCTGACGGCCAGGATGTTGGCCTTCGGGTGGTGGCCCATCAGGTCGAAACGGAAGCCGTCGACCTTGTACTCCTTGGCCCAGGTGACGATCGAGTCCACCACCAGCTTGCCCATCATCGCGTTCTCGGGCGCGGTGTTGGCGCAGCAGGTGCTGTTGGCCACGGAGCCGTCGGCGAGGAGCCGCTGGTAGTAGCCGGGCACGATCCGGTCCAGGACGGAGGTGTCCGCCTGGCCGCTCGCCGCCGTGTGGTTGTAGACGACGTCCATGACGACCCTGAGGCCGTCCCCGTTCAGCGCCTGGACCATCTTGCGGAACTGGACCGTGCGTGCGGTGCCGTCGGGGTCGGTGGCGTACGAACCCTCGGGGACCGTGTAGTGGTACGGGTCGTAGCCCCAGTTGTAGGCGTCCTTCGCGGCGATCTTCGCCACGCACTCCTGCTGCTGGTCGGAGTCGGCCGCGTACGAGGCCAGGTCGCAGTCGGTTCTCGCCTGGTCGGCCTTCTTCTCCGGGATGGTGGCGATGTCGAAGGCGGGCAGCAGGTGCACGTACGAGGTGCCGGACTTCGCCAGCTGCCGCAGGTGCTTCGAGCCGTCGCTGTCGCGGTCGGCGAAGGCCAGGTAGGTGCCGGGGTGCTTCGAGGTGCGGTCCGCGACCGAGAAGTCCCGGATGTGCAGCTCCTGGATCTGCGCGTCCTTCAGCGGTACGGCCCTGGGCTTGTGCAGACCCGCCCAGCCGCTCGGGGCGAGGGACCTGTCGTCCAGGTCGACGACGAGGCTGCGCTCGGAGTTCGCGGTCAGCGCGACCGAGTAGGGGTCGGTGACCTGGTTGGTGACCACCTTGCGGACGCTGGGCGCCCAGACCTTCACGACGTACCGGTAGGGCTTGCCCTTCCAGGACGCGGGCCCGGTGACGGACCAGACGCCCGTCGCCGCGTCGCGGTGCATGGCGACCCTGCGGCCGTCGAGGTCGAGGTGGACCGACTGGGCCGTCGGCGCCCACACGGACAGGGTCGGCTTCCCGTCGTGGAAGACCGGGCCGAGGCTGCTCTTCGTCGCGCCGGGGTACAGGTCGTCCAGCACCCCGGCGAGCTGCACACCGGTCGCGGCCTGCACGGCGCCGTTCGCCGCGCGCTGCGAGGCCACGAGCTGGCCGCCGAGCGCCGTGCGCACCCGGTCCCGGTCGCGCGGGTCGACGGACCAGGCGGTGTAGTCCTTCAGGTGCGGGAACTTCGCCTTCTGGGCGTCGGTGAGGGTGGTCCTGGACAGCCGCAGCCAGCGCTCGTCGTCGCTGGTCAGCGTCCCGTCCTCGACGGCGATCGAGCCGTCGTGGGAGTAGAGCAGCTGGGTGGAGGCGGCGCCGTCGACGCCGTTCCAGGCGACCGTGTTCCGGTCGATCCAGACCGCCTTGGACGTGGTCAGGTCGAGGGCGGCCGCGCTGCCCGCGGGCTGCGGCAGCAGGTACTTCTCCTGGCCGTTCAACAGCCACACCTCGTAGCCGTTGGACTTGAGGTCCAGGGACTGGTCGGTGGGGAGATCCTTGTCGTCGCCCTTGTGGATGATGTAGCTGAGGCTGGTGGCACCCTCGGTGAGCGGCACCTCGAAGACCGCGCCATAGGCATCAGTCTTCACCGGCTGCAGCGGCTTCGACCAGTCGGTGGGGTTCGCGGCACCCGTCCAGTCGTGCAGACCCCAGCCGTCGTAGTTCCCGTCGGCGCGGTGGTAGTGGATGACCGCCTTGGTCTTGTCCTGGGCGGGATGGTCGGGCTTCTGGGTCAGGACGTCGGCCTTGCCCTGCTCGATCCAGACCTCACCGGTCTTGGTGACGTCGATGGACCGGTCGGCGGAGACGTCCTTGTTGCCGTCCTTGTCGATGACCAGGAAGCCGACGTTCGAGGCGCCCGGCTTGAGCTTGACGTAGGCGAAGGCACCGTACGCGTCACGGCCGGCGAACGGGTGACTGGCGGGCCAGTTCGTCGACTCGCCGTCGGCGATGTCGCCCCAGGCGTACAGACCCCAGTCGGCGTAGTCGCCGTCGGTGCGCTTGTAGTGGACGATCGCGTAGTCCCGGGAGGAGGCCGTGGGGACCTCGGGCGCGGGCGGGGTGCCGGTGGTGCTGCTCGCCAGGGCGCTCGCGGTGCGCCCGGCCGAGTCGACCACGACCGCCTTGTAGCGCAGGGCGGTCCCGGCGGGTACGTCCTTGCCGAGGGCCTGGGTGACCTTGTAGGGAGCGTGGTCGGCGGAGCCGAGCGTCTTCCACGCGCTGTTGCCGACCTGGGCGGCGAAGACGACACGATTGAGCTGACCGCCGTCGACATCGGCGGTGACGTCCACGGTGCCGGTGGCTCCGGTGGCCGGGGCCTTCAAGGTGATCGCCGGCTTGGCGGCGGGCTCGGCGAGGGTGCCGGTGGCCTTGAGGACGACGGCGGAGCCGGCCGGGACGGTGACGGTGAGCTTGCGGTCCGCGCCGGACTTCACCGCGTCGGATGTCCCGTAGACGCCCTGGTACGACATGTCCGCCGAGCCGGTGGCGAAGGTCGCGGACTTCTCGCTGTCGGCGTTGTTGAAGGCGACGGCGTACTCGGCGCCCGTCTTCGCGTCCGTACGGGTGAAGGCGTAGATGCCGGCACCGTCGGCCGCGTACCGCTCGGTCTGGACGCCGTCCGTCAGGGCCGGGTTGTTCTTCCGGAGCTTCGAGAGGGCGGCGATCTCCTGGTAGAGCGGCGCCTTCGTGTCGTACGAGTCGCGTGCGTGGGTGCGGTCGGTGCCGATCTCGTCGTCGTCCAGGTAGTCGGCGATCTTGGAGGCGAACATGGTCTGGCGGGCGTCCTTGTCGCCGCCGGATCCGGTGAAGCCCTGCTCGTCGCCGTAGTAGACGACCGGGTTGCCGCGGCTGAGGAACATCAGCTCGTTGGCGAGCCCGTCCCTGCGCAGGATCTCGGCGTCCGTCGCCTTCGGGTTGTCCTGCTTCAGGAAGTACCCGATGCGGCCCATGTCGTGGTTGCCGAGGAAGGTGACCTGCTCGTACGCGTTGGCCTTGTCGGTCGTGTACTTGTAGTCGTCACCGAAGACGCTCGCCAGCCGCTGCGCGCTGCCGTCCTGGGAGGCGTAGGCACGGGCCGCGTCCTGGAAAGGGAAGTCGAGGGTGGCGTCCAGGCGTCCCTGGGTGACGTACGGGGACGTGATCGAGGTGTCGGCGGAGTAGACCTCGCCGAACATGAAGAAGTTCTTCCGCCCGTGCGCGGCCGCGTACTTGTCGAGCGCGGTGGCCCACTGGGTCCAGAACTCCGTGTTCACGTGCTTGACGGTGTCGATCCGGAACCCGTCGACGCCGAAGTCGCGCACCCACCGCTCGTAGATCTTCTCCATGCCCCTGACGACCTCGGGACGCTCGGTCCACAGGTCGTCCAGGCCGGAGAAGTCGCCGTAGGTCGTGGACTCGCCGGCGTACGTCGAGTCGCCCCGGTTGTGGTACATCGTCGGGTCGTTGAGCCAGGCCGGGACCTTGCCGGTGCTCGTGACCTTCGGCGAGCGCGGGAAGGAGTCGGCGTCCACGGCCGGGAACTTCCGGCTGCCGTCCGCGTAGGCGGCGTCGTCGAAGGGCCGCCCGTCCTTGGTCAGGTACGGGAAGGCGCCCTTGGACAGGTAGTCGTACGACTTCTCCTCGTAGTCCACGACGTCGGCGGTGTGGTTGGTGATGACGTCGAAGAAGACCTTCATGCCCTTGGCGTGTGCCTTCGAGATGAGGGTCTGGAGGTCCTTGTTGGTCCCGAAGTGCGGGTCGACCTGGGTGAAGTCGGTGATCCAGTAGCCGTGGTAGCCGGCGGAGGCGTTGCTCCCGGTGCCCTGCACGGGCCGGTTCTTGAAGATCGGCGCCATCCAGATGGCGGTGGTGCCGAGGCCCTTGATGTAGTCGAGCCTCTTGGCCAGGCCCTTGAGGTCGCCGCCCTGGTAGAAGCCCTTGTCCGTGGGGTCGTACCCGGTGCTGAGGCGTGACCCGGTCAGTCCGCCCCGGTCATTGGACGTGTCGCCGTTGGCGAACCGGTCCGGCATGACGAAGTAGAACTGCTCGCGGGTGTCGTCGTGCCGGGCGGGCTGGGCGGCGAGCCTGGCGTCCGAGGGGGGCGGGGGCGGGGTGTCCGCGTGGGCCGCGAGCGGCTGCACGAGGGCTGCGGCGAGGGCGGCGACGGCGACGGCCGCGACCCGTCTGACATGGGCGTTACGGCGCGTCCGGGACGCCGGCCATCTCGGTATCACAGGCGGGAACTCCTTGCGCTTGCGGCTCTCTTGGGTCCGACCCCGCGCGACCGTATCGCTGCCGAAAGCTTTACAGCAAGACCCTTGAAACTCATAGCAAGAAGTTTCAACGTTCACCTTGACGTGTCCTTCTCAACTGCCGCACGCTCACGGGTTGTTGAACCCTGTCACCTTCTCTCGACGTTCGTTTCGGAGCCGCACATGATCAGACACCGGCCCCCGGGTCTCTTCCGCCGCACCGCGACCGCCGCAGCCGCAGGCGCCCTCGCGCTGGCGGGAGCCATAGCCCTGCCGGCGACACCCGCACAGGCGGACACCACCGCCAAGGGCGACGTCATCGCCAACCTGTGGGAGTGGAACTGGGACTCCATCGCCACCGAGTGCACGAACATCCTGGGCCCCGCCGGCTACGGCGCGGTCCAGGTCGCCCCGCCCGCCGAGTCCCTGAAACAGCCCGACTACTACTGGTGGGACGTCTACCAGCCGTACTCCTACAACCTGAACAGCCGCTTCGGTACGGCGGCGAAGTTCGCGTCGATGGTGAGCACCTGCCACAAGGCCGGCGTCAAGGTCTACACGGACGCGGTGATCAACCACACCGCCGCGCAGACCGGCACGGGCTACAACGGCACGACGATCACCAACAAGTACGACACCCCCGACTGGGACCGTGCCGACTACCACGACTCGACGTCGTGCCCCACCTCCGACCTGACGATCAAGGACTACTCGAACCTCACCCAGGTCCAGAACTGCGAACTCCTCGGCCTGCCCGACCTGAAGACCGGCTCGGACACGGTCCGCGCGGGCATCGCGAACTTCCTCGACAGCCAGCTCGCCCTCGGCGTCGACGGCTTCCGGGTGGACGCGGCCAAGCACATGCCCGAGGCCGACCTGGCGGCGATCGAGTCCAAGCTGACGAACACCACGTCGGGCTCGGCGCCGTACGTCTTCCAGGAGATCTACCCCGGCTCGACCCCCCAGCCCGCGGACTACTACGCCTCCGGTGACGTCCTGGACTTCACCTACGCCGGCAAGCTGAAGTCGGCGTTCCAGGGCAACGTGAGCGATCTGGAGTCCCTGCCCTCCTCCGGCATCCTGCCCGCCGCCAACTCGGTGTCCTTCGTGACGAACCACGACACCGAGCGCAACGGCCTGCACATGTCCTACAAGGACGGCGACACCTACAAGCTGGCGAACCTCTTCCAGCTGGCCTACAAGTGGTCGACCCCCACGGTCTACGCCAGCTGGGAGTGGACCCAGAGCGACCAGGCCCCGCCCAACTCCTCGGGCTTCGTGACGAACACGGACTGCTCCAGCGGCTCCTGGTACTGCCTGGACCGCGACACGGCGGTCGTCGGCATGGTGGCCTGGCACAACGCGGTCGACACGGCGGCCGTCTCCAACTGGCAGACCAGGTCGTCGTCCGTGATCGGCTTCGGCCGCAGCGGCGCCGGCTTCTTCGCCGTGAACAACGGCTCGTCGTCGGCGACGTACACCTTCGCGACGGGCATGGCGGACGGCACGTACAGCAATGTCGTCGACGGCGGCGCGAGCAAGGTCACCGTCTCCGGCGGCAGCGCGTCCCTCACCCTCCCCGCGAAGGGCGCGGTCGCCTTCTACAACTCGTCCTACACGTGCACGGTGGGCTGCGGCGACCCGGGCGGCGGCGGTTCGACGTCGACGGTGAACGCGACGTTCAACGAGTACGCGTCCACGACGTCCGGCACCGACGTCTACGTCGTCGGCTCGATCGCGGCGCTGGGCGGCTGGGACACCTCGAAGGCGATCAAGCTGTCGTCTTCGGGCTACCCGATCTGGTCGGGCGCGGTGAGCGTGCCGGTCAACACCTCCTTCGAGTACAAGTACCTGAAGAAGGACGGTTCGGGCAATGTGACCTGGGAGTCGAACGCCAACAGGTCGGCGACCACCACGACCTCGGCAGTCTCCCTGAACAATTCCTGGAACGTGGCGAACGCGAGCGCCACGGACGTCACCTTCAACGAGACCGCGACGACCGACCTGGGCACCAACGTGTACGTCGTCGGCTCGATCGCGTCCCTCGGCTCCTGGAACACGAGTGACGCGATCCCGCTGTCCTCGGCGTCCTACCCGACCTGGAGCAAGCCGGTCATCGTCCCCAGGAGCACGTCCTTCGAGTACAAGTACCTCAAGAAGGACGGCTCCGGGAACGTGACCTGGGAGTCCGGGACGAACCGCGCATACACGACGGGCAGTTCGTCCGGCTACACGACGAGCGACACCTGGAAGTAGTGCCCCGGGCTCAGCAGCTCGACTTGCCGGCGTAGATCGCGAGCGCCGTGTTCGAGCCCAAGGTGGCGGTGAACTGCCCTGCGGAGTTCACCGCCACCGTCGTGTTGTTCTGGACGTTGCAGTACGTGCCTGCCGGGAGGGACGTCTGGTACGTACGGGTCAGGCTGCTCGACTCGTGGTTGATCGCCACATACCCCTTGCTGCCCCGGCCGAAGGCGATGGCGTTGTTGCCGTTGTCCCACCAGTTGGAGACCGTCTGGCCGCGCGTCGCGTTGCGGAAGGCGACCATCGACTTGATCTCCGGCCAGGCGTGCTGGCACTTCCAGCCGTCCTGCCAGCAGGCGTTGACGGTGCCGCCGTTCGGCGGGCCCGCGTCCACGTCCGACCACTCGTAGCCGGAGTTGATGTCCGGGGCGCCGTAGGGGTAGGCCAGCATGAAGACGTTGGCCAGGGTGTAGTTCGCGCCGCTCTTGTAGTTCAGGGTCGAGCCGTTGCGTTCCGTGTCGTGGTTGTCGACGAAGACGCCCGCGGTCGAGCTGTTCAGGTAGCCCCAGCCCTCGCCGTAGTTGCTCAGGTACGCCAGCTTCTCGCTGGTGAAGACGCGCTTGAGGTCGTAGGCGTAGCGGAATTCCTGGACGTCGCCGTTGCCGGTGTACTCGCCGGGCTGGACGGCCTCGTTGGCGCCGTAGATGACCTCCTGCTTCCAGTAGACGGAGGGGTTGGTCAGGCGGGTCTTGATGTTCGCCAGGTCGTCCGCGGGGATGTGCTTGGCCGCGTCGATGCGGAAGCCGTCGACGCCCAGGGAGAGAAGGTCGTTCATGTAGCCCGCGATCGTCTTGCGGACGTACTCCTCTCCCGTGTCCAGGTCGGCCAGGTCGACGAGTTCGCAGTGCTGGACGTTCCAGCGGTCGGAGTAGTTCGAGACCTGCGCCGTGCAGTCGTCGAAGTCGTAGGACGAGTAGAGGCCCGGGTAGGTGTACTTCGTGTACGAGGAGCCGCCCGTGCCGGTGCCGGATCCTGCCGACATGTGGTTGATGACGGTGTCCGCCACGACCTTCACACCGGCCGCGTGGCAGGTGTTCACCATGTTCTGGAACGCCGTGCGGTCGCCGAGGCGGCCCGCGATCTTGTACGACACCGGCTGGTACGACGTCCACCACTGCGGGCCCTGTATGTGCTCGGCGGGCGGGGAGACCTGGACGTATCCGTAGCCGGCGGGGCCGAGGGTGGTGGTGCACTCGCGGGCCACCGAGGCGAAGTTCCACTCGAAGAGGACGGCGGTGACGTCCTTGGTGCCGGGCGGGGAGGCCTGTGCGGTAGTCGGGTACATGCCAACCGTGATCGCGGCGGCGAGGGCGAGTGCCGCGGGGAGAGTTCTGCGTGCCATGTGGGGGTCCTTCGTCCTTGAAGGCGCTTGCTGCAATGTTTCAGCAAACTTGCGGTGACGCAGATGTTAAAGGCCCGCTGTCCGAAAGACAGCGGGCCGTTGTGAAGTTGATGCAAGAACTTTCCGACGGGCCGTCAGGCCACGGTCGTCCACCACACCGTCGTGTCGGCCGGCACCGTCGTCTCGCCGTCGGCCTCGGTCACCTCACCGCTGGTGAGCAGGATGCGGCCGTGGGACGGGGTCGTCACGGACGCGCCGGTCGTGTTCGTGACGCACACGAACTCGCCGCGGCGGAAGGCCAGGACGCCTTCGGGCGCGCGCAGCCACTCGACCGTGTCGCCCGCGCCCAGGTCGGGCTGCGCGCGGCGGGCGCGCAGAGCGGAGCGGTACAGCTCCAGCGTCGAGCCCGGCACGCCGGTCTGCGCCTCGACGCTCAGTTCGGCCCAGGCCGACGGCTGGGGCAGCCAGCTGCCGCCGCTGCCGAAGCCGTACGACGAGCCCTCGCGGGTCCACGGGATCGGCACCCGGCAGCCGTCACGGAAGCCGTCCTGGCCGGCGCCCCGGAAGTACGCGGGGTCCTGGCGCACCTCGTCGGGCAGGTCGACGACGTCGGGGAGGCCGAGTTCCTCGCCCTGGTAGATGTACGCCGATCCCGGCAGTGCCAGCATCAGCAGCGTGGCCGCGCGGGCGCGGCGCAGACCCAGTGCGCGGTCGCCGGCCGTGCGGATCTGGGTGCCGAGGCCGGGCGGGTTGGCGAAGCGGGTGGCGTGGCGGGTGACGTCGTGATTGGAGAGGACCCAGGTGGCGGGGGCGCCGACCGGGCGCATGGCCTCCAGGGTGCGGTCGATGACCGTCCGCAGTTCGGCCGCGTCCCACTCCGCGCTCAGGTACTGGAAGTTGAAGGCCTGGTGGAGTTCGTCCGGGCGGACGTAGTTCGCCGTCCGCTCGACCGTCGGGGTCCAGGCCTCCGCGACGAAGATGCGCTCGCCGGCGTACTCGTCGAGGACCGTGCGCCACTGGCGGTAGACGGCGTGCACGCCGTCCTGGTCGAAGAACGGCATGACATCGTTGCCCAGCAGCTTCAGCTGTTCGTGGGAGCCGAGGTCCGGGAGGCCCTCGGCCTTCACCAGCCCGTGGGCGACGTCGATGCGGAAGCCGTCGACGCCCATGTCCAGCCAGAAACGGAGGATGGAGCGGAACTCGTCGCCGACCGCGGGGTGTTCCCAGTTGAAGTCGGGCTGCTCGGGGGCGAAGAGGTGGAGGTACCACTCGCCGTCCTCGACTCGCGTCCAGGCCGGGCCGCCGAAGATGGACTCCCAGTCGTTGGGCGGGAGTTCGCCGTTCTTCCCCTTGCCGGGGCGGAAGTGATAACGCTCCCGCAGCGGCGATCCGGGGCCCTCGGCGAGGGCGCGCTTGAACCACTCGTGCTGGTCGGAGGAGTGGTTGGGGACCAGGTCGACGATGATGCGCAGGCCCAGCTCGTGGGCGTCGCGGATCAGTGCGTCGGCGTCGAGCAGGTTGCCGAACATGGGGTCGACGGCACGGTAGTCGGCGACGTCGTAGCCGGCGTCGGCCTGCGGGGAGGCGTAGAAGGGGCTGAGCCACACGGCGTCCGCGCCGAGGTCACGCAGGTACGGGAGTCGGGAGCGTACGCCTTCCAGGTCGCCCATGCCGTCGCCGTTGCTGTCGGCGAAGCTGCGCGGATAGACCTGGTAGATCACCGCGTCCCGCCACCAGTCGCGGCGCTGGGCGACGGTGGCGACGGCGGAGTCGTCGGCCGGGGCTGCAGAATGCTGCTGGCTCATGGCTTCCTTGATGCGGTGGGTGTCCCCCCGCTCGAGCGAAGTCGAGAGTGGGGGAGGAATTCGGGTCATGGGAGTCTGGTGTGGGCGGCGGGGGCGTGTGCGAGGCGGCCGCGATGTCAGCGGGGTCGGATGGACACCGCGGCCGCCTACCCGCGCGAACAGGCGCGCGGGAGCCTCTTTCCGAAGCGGGCGTCAGCCCTTGGTGCCGCCGGCGGTGAGGCCGGTGACGAGGTTCTTCTGCACGAGGTAGAAGAACACGGACACGGGTATCGCGATCAGTACCGCGGTCGCGGCCATGTAGTTCCACTGCGCGTCGTGCTGGCTCACGAAGGTCTGCAGACCGACGGCGAAGGTGTACTTCGAGTCGTCCAGCAGGAAGGTGGTCGCGAAGGCGACCTCGCCGACGGCGGTGATGAAGTTGTAGAAGGCGGCGACGGCCAGGCCGGGGCGGGCCAGCGGCAGGATCAGCCGGAAGAAGGTGCCGAACGGGGAGAGTCCGTCCACGCGTCCCGCCTCGTCGATCTCGAAGGGGATGGTGTCGAAGTACCCCTTGAGCAGCCAGGCGCTGTAGGGCACGGCCGTGGTGCAGTTGATGACGATCAGCGACCAGTAGGTGTCGATGAGGCCGAGTTCGCTGAAGATCTCGTACATCGGCACGATCAGGATGGCGATCGGGAAGGCCTGGGTGAGCAGGAGGACCCACATCAGCGACTTGTAGCCGGGGAAGCGCATGCGCGAGACGGCGTAGCCGGTGGTGGCCGCGACGAAGACGCCGATGAGGGTGGTGCCGAGGGCCACGATCATCGTCGACTTGAACCAGTCGAAGAAGGCGGTGTGCTGCAGCACGAAGCTGTAGTTGGAGAAGGTGAGCTTGCCCGCGATCTTGCCGGGGTGCAGGTAGTCGTCCTTGTCCGGGCCGAGGGACAGGAAGAACAGCCAGGCCACCGGGGCCAGCGCGATCAGGCTCGCGATGACGAGGCCGCCGTGCAGGAGGACGGTGCCGAGCGGGCCGCTCTCGCCGCGCCGACGGCTCCGGCGCCGGGGCCGTGCGGCCGGAGCCGGCTCCGTCTGTGTCTTTTCGAGGGTCGTGGTGCTCATGGCGGCGGCTCCTGCGGCGTCAGACGGCGAGCTGGTCATTGCGCTTCAGCCAGCGGAAGTAGAAGGAGGTGAAGACGGTGAGGATCGACAGCAGCAGTACGCCGTACGCGGCGGACTGGGCGAAGTCGCGCGGCTGCTGTCCGAAGCCCAGGAAGTAGGCCCAGGTCACGAGGATCTGGGCGTCGGGCGCGCCGGTGGGTCCGAACAGCAGGAAGATGATGGCGAACTGGTTGAAGGTCCAGATGATGCCGAGCAGCACCACGGTGGAGCTGACCGAGCGCAGGCCGGGCAGGGTGACGTGCCGGAAGCGCTGCCAGGGGCTGGCGCCGTCCATCTCGGCGGCCTCGTAGAGCGAGGAGTCGATGGACTGCAGGCCGCCGAGCAGCGAGAGCATCATGAAGGGCACACCGCACCAGGTGTTGACCATGATCGCGGCGAACCGCTGCCAGAAGGTGTCCTCCAGCCACTGCGGCTGGGGCAGGTGGAGGGCGCCGAGGAACTGGTTGATCACGCCGGAGTCGGCGAGCATGATCCGCCAGGAGAAGACGGTGACGAAGGCCGGCACGGCCCAGGGCAGGACCAGTATCAGCCGGTAGAAGGTGCGGCCGCGCAGCTTCTGGTTGAGCATGAGCGCGAGGCCCAGGCCGATGGTGTAGTGCAGGAACACACAGGCGGCCGTCCAGAAGACGGTCCACAGGAAGTGCGACCAGAAGCGGTCGTAGGACGTCGGGCCGAACAGGATGTCCTGGTAGTTGTCGAACCCGATGAACTTGTAGGTGGCGGCGATGTGGTTGACGCCGATCGTGCGCGCCGAGTTGAGGCTGTTGGCGTCGGTGAGGGTCAGGTAGACGCCCCGCACCAGCGGGTAGCCCACGATGACGCCGAGCACGACGACCACCGGGGCGATCATCGCGTAGGCGTACCAGTACTTCTGGTAGCCGTTCTTCAGGCGCTGCCCCAGCCCGGGCCGAGGCGCGCGGTCACCGCGGCGCTTGCCGGTCGCGCGGTCGATGGCGACTGTCATGGTTCGACACCTTCTGATGGTTCAGGGGTTGGGCTGGGCACAGGCCGGTGGCCGCCGGATCCTTCCCCCCTTGAAAGAGAGAATCCGGCGGCCACACGGGCTCACTTGCTGAAGTCGGGCACCAGCTTGGTGATCGCCAGCTCGGCGTTGCTCAGGCCCTTGTCCAGCGACTCCTTGCCACCCGCGATCTTGGGCAGCTCGGTGTCCAGCGGACCCCACAGGGAGCTGTACTCGGGCAGGGCCGGGCGGGGCTGGGCGGCGGAGAGGACACCCTGGTAGCCGGCGATGCCGGGGTCGGCCTTGACCTGGGCGGTGTAGGCGTCCGAGCGGGTGGGCAGCGTGGAGTTCTTCAGGGCGACGGTCTCCTGGGACTTCGCCGAGGTCATGAACTGCACGAACTTCAGCGCCGCGGCCTGGTGGGCCTTGTCGGAGCCGGCGTAGACCGAGAGGTTGTGGCCGCCGGTCGGGGCGCCCGCCTTGCCGGAGGAGCCGGCCGGGACGGTGGCGATGCCGAGGTTGGACTTGTCGCCGAAGGCCGAGCCCTTGTAGAAGTTCGTGATCTCCCAGGGGCCCTGGATGATCGCGGCGACCTTGCCGTTGACGAACGCGTCCTGGATGTGGGCGTAGGCGTCGGCGGTGACGTCGGCCTTGTGCAGGCCCTTGCCGGAGAACGTGCTCAGCCAGGTGCCGTAGGCCTTCTTCGCGGCGGCCGCGTTCACGGTGATCTTCTTGGCGACGGCGTCGACGGTGTCGGTGCCCTCGCCGTAGAGGAAGGACTGGGCGTAGTAGCCCTGGGTGGAGCCCCAGTAGCCGTCCACGCCGGTCTTGGCCTTGACCTTGGCGGCGTCGGACTTCAGCTCGTCCCAGGTCTTGGGGGCCTCGGTGATGCCGGCCTTCTTGAACAGGGCCTTGTTGTAGACCAGGGCGAGGGTGTCGGTGACCAGCGGCGCGCCGTAGGTCTTGCCCTCGTACTGGGCCTGCTTGATCAGGTTCGGCTCGAACTTGGCCTGGTCGGCCAGGGCGTCGGTGCCGTCCAGCGGCAGGAAGAAGCCCTTCTTCGCGAAGGCGGGGGTCCAGCCGACCTCGGAGCGCAGCACGTCCGGGGCGCCCTTGGAGCCGGCGGCGGTGTCGAACTTGTTCTGCGCCTGGTCGAAGGGGACGTTGACGTACTTGACCTTGATGTCCTTGTTGGCGGCCTCGAACTGCTTGACCAGGGCCTGGTACGTCGGCGCCTCATTGGTGGCGTTGGAGGTGTCCCACCAGGTGATGGTGACCGGGCCGTCCGACTTGCTGTCGCTGTCGCTCCCGCCGCACGCCGTCGCCGCCAGGGCGAGGGACGCCACCAGCGCGGAGGCCGCTATGCCACGCCGCATGAGTTCTCCTTGAGGGTTGAGCCCGTGTGATGCCGACTGCGCCGATGGGGGTCCCCCCGCTCGAGCGAAGTCGAGAGAGTGGCGGAGGCCGCCGGGCGAGTGGGAACGTAACAGCCATGTAAGCGCTGCGAAAGACCTTGCAGAAAAAAAGTGCAAGGGGACACAGTGGTTACCAGGCCGTGACCTGTCGTCGACCCATCCGAAACCCGGTTGGGGCGCCGCTCAGCGGGGATAGGGGCACTTGTGCAAGACTCTGCAAGCTCTTGCCATCCGAGGTCGATCAGAAGAACGAGGGAGCGCCATGACGCAGCAACCCACGGCGGGCCGGACCGCCGCCCGCGCACGGCGTCCCGTCGGTGTGCAAGGCGAGGTGCGGCCGGTACAGTCCAGTGCCGTGACCACACGGCTTGCGGACATCGCTGCGCAGGCGGGGGTGAGCGAAGCGACCGTCAGCCGCGTCCTCAACGGGAAGCCGGGCGTTGCCGCCACCACCCGCCAGTCCGTGCTGGCCGCGCTGGACGTGCTCGGCTACGAGCGTCCGGTGCGGCTGCGGCAGCGCAGCGAGGGCCTGGTGGGCCTGATCACCCCGGAGCTGGAGAACCCGATATTCCCTGCCCTGGCGCAGGTCATCGGCCAGGCGCTGACCCGGCAGGGGTACACCCCGGTGCTCGCCACCCAGACCCCCGGCGGGTCCACGGAGGACGAGCTGACCGAGATGCTGGTGGACCGCGGGGTGGCGGGGATCATCTACGTCTCCGGGCTGCACGCCGACACCACCGCCGACATGCAGCGCTACGAGCGGCTGCGGGCACAGGGCGTGCCCTTCGTGCTGGTGGACGGGTTCTCGCCGAAGGTGCAGGCGCCGTTCATCTCCCCCGACGACCGGGCCGCGATGACGCTGGCGGTGACACACCTGGCGTCGCTGGGCCACGCCCGGATCGGGCTGGCGCTCGGCCCGAAGCGGTTCGTGCCGGTGCAGCGCAAGATCGAGGGTTTCGTGCGCGCCGTGCAGGACCAGTTGGGGCTGGCCGCCGAGACGATCGAGACCGAGCTGATCCAGCACTCGCTGTACACCCTGGAGGGCGGTCAGGCGGCCGCGGCCGCGCTGATCGCGCGGAACTGCACGGCGGTGGTGTGCGCGAGCGACATGATGGCGCTCGGTGCGATACGGGCGGCCCGGCAGCTGGGACTGGAGGTGCCGCGGGACGTGTCGGTGGTGGGCTTCGACGACTCCCCGCTGATCGCCTTCACCGACCCGCCGCTGACCACGGTCCGCAAGCCGGTGCCGGCGATGGGCCAGGCCGCGGTGCGCACGCTGCTGGAGGAGATCGGCGGGACACCTGCACCGCACAGCGAGTTCGTGTTCATGCCGGAGCTGGTGGTACGGGGGTCGACCGCTTCGGCGCCGGGTGACCGGGGTGACCGCAGTCGCGGATGATCTGTCCCGATCGCGGATGATCAGCGGCGGTCAGGGGTGGAAGTCCTCCGTATGTCGTAGAACGTGCACGGCGGACCCAACCTTGGGATGATCTGGCGAGGAAGCCTTTTCTGGCAGACTCTGTGCCTATGAGTGACTCGACCGTGACAGAACCGGAAGGTCGCGAGGAGGTGGCCGTTCCGCAGGCCGTCACGGGCGAGGACAGACAGGGTCTGCTGCATCGGCTGCGCCGCCCACGCAGGCCCCGGCTCTGGTTCGAGATCCTGCTGATCGCGGTGAGTTACTGGACGTACTCCCTGATCCGCAACGCGGTCCCGGAGCAGAAGGCCCAGGCGCTGCAGAACGCCGACTGGGTCTGGCAGCTGGAACATCATCTGAGTGTCGCCGTCGAGGAGTCGGTCAACCACGCCGTGAACTCGGTGTCTTGGCTGATCATCGGCATGAACTACTACTACGCCACGCTGCACTTCGTCATCACGCTGGGTGTCCTGGTGTGGCTGTACCGGTGGCATCCCGGCCGCTATGCGGCGACCCGGCTGGTGCTGTTCGCGACCACGGGCGTGGCCCTGGTCGGCTACTACCTGTTCCCGCTGGCCCCGCCCCGGCTGATGAACGGCGGGCGCTTCGTGGACACGGTCATGGTGCACCACACCTGGGGCTCGATGGCCTCGGGCGACCTGAAGCACATGTCGAACCAGTACGCGGCGATGCCGTCGATGCACATCGGCTGGTCGATGTGGTGCGGGCTGACCATCTTCGCGCTGGCGTCCGTGCCGTGGGTGCGGGTGCTGGGCCTGCTCTATCCGGCGACGACCCTGCTGGTGATCGTTGCCACGGCCAACCACTTCTGGCTGGACGCGGTGGGCGGCGTCCTGTGTCTCGCCTTCGGCTTCACGGTGGCCCGGCTCTGGTACCGCGGGCTGCCGTACGCCCTGCCGAGACTGGTGCCGGTCCGGACTCCGGTCGCCGCGCCGGATCAGCTGCCGTCCGCGTAGAACAGGTCCTGCACGACCGTGCGCGCCCTTCGGGTCGTCCGGCGGTAGGCGTCCAGCATGTCCCCGGCGTGCCCGGCGCCGTAGCCCAGGTAGCGGCCGACCGCGGCCAGCTCGCGGGGTTCCGTGGGGAAGGTGTCCCCGGCCCGGCCGCGGACCAGCATGACCGCGTTGCGCACCCGGGTGGCCAGCACCCAGGCCTCGTCGAGCACGGCCGCGTCCTCGGCGGCGATGAGACCGGCCGCATGGGCGTGGGCCAGGGCCTCGCGGGTGCGGGTGGTGCGCAGGCCGGGCTCGTGCCAGCCGTGGCGCATCTGGATCAGCTGGACGGTCCACTCGACGTCGGACAGGCCTCCGGGGCCGAGCTTGGTGTGCAGTCTGGGGTCGGCGCCGCGCGGCAGGCGCTCGGCCTCCATGCGGGCCTTCAGCCGGCGGATCTCGCGGACCGCGTCCTCGCCCAGGCCCCGCTCCGGGTAGCGCAGCGGGTCGATCAGCTCGGTGAAGCGGCGGCCCAGGTCCTCGTCGCCGGCGACCGGCTCGGCCCGCAGCAGCGCCTGCGACTCCCAGACCAGGGACCAGCGGCGGTAGTAGGCCTCGTACGACTTCAGGGTGCGCACCAGCGGCCCGGACTTGCCCTCGGGTCGCAGGTCGGCGTCGATGAGCAGCGGCGGGTCGGCGCTCGGCAGCTGCAGCAGGCGGCGCATCTCGGCGACGACCTTGTTCGCGGCCGCGGCGGCCTCCTGCTCGTCCATGCCGTCCTGCGGCTCGTGCACGAACAGCACGTCGGCGTCGGAGCCGTAGCCCAGCTCGTGGCCGCCGAAGCGGCCCATCCCGATGATCGCGAACCGGGTCGGCAGGGTGTCGCCCCAGCCGCCGCGGACCACCGCCCGCAGGGTGCCCGCGAGAGTGGCCGCGGTCAGGTCGGAGACCGCGGCACCGACCCGGTCCACCAGGGCGCCCTGGTCGGCCTCGGCGGAGCTGGTCTCGGTGCCGTAGGAGGAGACGATGTCGCCGGCGGCCGTGCGGAACAGCTCGCGGCGGCGGACTCCGCGGGCGGCGGTGACGCCCTGCTCGGCGTTCTCCGCGCGGCCCACGGCGGCGAGGACCTCCTGTTCCAGCGGGGCGCGGTCGCGCGGCTCCAGACCGCCGCCGCCGTCGCCGTCGCCGAGCAGGGCGACCGCCTCGGGGGCGCGCATCAGCAGGTCGGGGGCGAGGCGGCCCGCCGACAGGACGCGCGCCAGGTTCTCGGCCGCCGCACCCTCGTCCCTGAGGAGCCTGAGGTACCAGGGGGTCTTGCCGAGGGCGTCGGAGACCTTGCGGAAGTTGAGCAGGCCCGCGTCCGGGTCCGCGGAGTCGGCGAACCAGCCGAGGAGGACGGGCAGCAGGGTGCGCTGGATGGCCGCCTTGCGGGTCACCCCGGAGGCGAGGGCCTCCAGGTGGCGCAGGGCTGCGGCCGGGTCGGCGTAGCCGAGGGCGACCAGGCGTTCACGGGCCGCCTTCGCGCTCAGCCTGGCCTCACCGGGGGCCAGTTGGGCCACGGCGTCGAGCAGCGGGCGGTAGAACAGCTTCTCGTGCAGGCGGCGTACGACACCGGTGTGGCGTTTCCACTCGCGCAGCAGCTCGGCCACCGGGTCGGCGCGCAGGCCCAGTGAGCGGCCCAGGCGGCGCAGATCGGTCTCGGCCTCGGGGACGAGGTGGGTGCGGCGCAGCCGGTAGAGCTGGATGCGGTGCTCCATGGAGCGCAGGAAACGGTAGGCCTCGTCCAGGCGGGCGGCGTCCTCGCGGCCTACATAGCCCCCCGCGGCGAGGGCCTGGAGGGCGTCGAGGGTGGTGCCGCTGCGAAGGGAGGGGTCGGTGCGGCCGTGCACCAGCTGGAGGAGCTGGACCGCGAACTCGACGTCCCTGAGGCCGCCCGGGCCCAGTTTCAGTTCGCGTTCGATCTCGGACGCGGGGATGTTCTCGACCACCCTGCGGCGCATCTTCTGTACGTCGGTCACGAAGTTCTCGCGCTCGGCCGCCTTCCAGACGAGGGGTTCGAGCGCGTCGACGTAGGCCTGGCCCAGGTGCGCGTCGCCGGCCACCGGACGGGCTTTGAGCAGGGCCTGGAACTCCCAGGTCTTGGCCCAGCGTTGGTAGTAGGCGAGGTGGCTGCTGAGGGTGCGGACGAGGGGGCCGTTGCGGCCCTCCGGGCGGAGGTTGGCGTCCACCGGCCAGATCGAGCCCTCGACGGTGGATTCCGAGCAGATCCGCATCATGTGCGAGGCCAGCTTTGTCGCGGATCTGAGGGCCTTGCCCTCGTCGGCGCCCTCCGCTGCCTCCGCCACGAAGATCACGTCCACGTCCGAGACGTAGTTCAGCTCGTGGCCGCCGCACTTGCCCATCGCGATCACCGCGAGACGGCAGGCTGCGGCGTCCCCGGGGGCGGCCGCCGATGCCATGGCCAGGGCTGCACGGAGGGTGGCGGTGGCGAGGTCTGCGAGTTCGGCCGCGGTCTCTGCCATGTCCGTCGTGCCGCACACATCGCGTGCCGCCATCGACAGCAGACAGCGGCGGTAGGCCACGCGGAGGGAGATGGGGTCGGCGGCCTCGGCCAGGCCCCGCTCGAACTCCTCCACCCCGGGGTGCAGGTCCCGGGGCTCGTACGTGACCAGGGCCTGCCAGTCGCTCGGGTGGCGGGCCAGGTGGTCGGCGAGGGCGGCGGAGGCGCCGAGGACGCCCAGGAGGCGGTCGCGCAGGGGCTTGGCCGCGGTCAGGGTGTCCAGCAGTTCGCGGCGGGCCGTGGGGGCGGGCTGGGCCTCCAGGAGGCGGACCAGGCCGTGCAGCGCCAGGTCGGGGTCGGCGGTGGCGCCCAGGGCCTCCAGGAGGACCGGGTCGTCGCGCAGCTCGGCCAGCTCTGCGCCGTCGAGGAGGCGCTCGGCCGCGGAAGGGTCCGTGAAGCCGTGTCGCAGCAGTCGCGTGAAGGTACTGCTCCTGCGCCCCGGCGTCATCCGCGGCCTCCCCTGGGATCTCGTCGTTCTGGCCAGAGCCTAGCCCCAGAGGGGCTTGGCGGCTTTGTCTGCGGGTGCGTTGCGGTTTCTGCGGGGGCCCGTTCGGCGGCCTGTGCCGGTGCGTTGGCCTGCGGCGCCCGTGCGGATTCGTTGCAGCTTGCGCCCATGCCTGCGGCGCCCCCGCGGACTCGTTGTGGCTCGCGCCTACGCCTGCGGCGCCCCCGCGGACTCGTTGTGGCTCGCGCCTACGCCTGCGGCGCCCCCGCGGACTCGTTGCGGCTCGCGCCTACGCCTGCGGCGCCCCCGCGGACTCGTTGCGGCTCGCGCCTACGCCTGCGGCGCCCCCGCGGACTCGTTGTGGCTTGGGACGCGCCTGTGGTGTGTGAGGGGGTGGGGCCGCGCCGGGTGGTGTCCGTTCTCGGTCCGGCGGACTCTTGGTCGAGTGGTGTTCGCGTTTTCGCCGGCCGCTGCGGGCGGACACCAGCCGGCACGTCCCCTGGCCGCCGTGCGCGGCTGCGGCGTCGAGGCGCGAAAGGAGGCACCGCGCTCGTCTCCGGACCGAGCAGTAGTTCACGTGGTCTTCATCCGGCGGGTTGGGTTACTCGAGAGAGGGGAATGTTGACGTGTGCATGCTCTGTCCGCACCGTTGGCCCCGTTCTCCCCCCCACCCGGAGGTTGATGTGTCCGGCAGTTCCGTGTACCGCCGTGCCCGCACGCTCGTGGCCTCGGCAACCGCCCTCGCCGCTGCCGCGGTCGGCCTGTGGGCCGGGCTCGGCGGCGAGTCCGCGCACGCGGCAGGCGCCGTGCCCAGCCCGGACCACGTGGTCGTCGTGGTCTTCGAGAACCACGCCTACAGCCAGGTCGTCGGCTCCTCCCGCGCCCCGTACATCAACTCGCTCAAGTCCGGCGGCGCCAGCCTGTCCCAGTCCTACGCCGAGACCCACCCGAGCCAGCCCAACTACTTCGCCCTGTTCTCCGGCTCCACGCAGGGGATCACCGACGACAGCTGCTACACCCCGGGCTTCTCGTCCGCGCAGAATCTCGCCTCCGAGACGATCGCCGCCGGACGCAGCTGGGCGAGCTACAACGAGACCCTGCCCGGCCAGGGCTCGACCACGTGCAGCAGCGGCAGGTACGCGCGCAAGCACAATCCGTGGTTCGGGTTCAGCAACGTGCCGACGTCGAGCGCCAGGACGTTCGCCCAGTTCCCGGCGGACTACTCGACGCTGCCCCAGCTGTCGTTCGTGGTCCCGAACCTGTGCAGCGACATGCACGACTGCTCGGTGTCGACCGGTGACACCTGGCTGCAGAGCAACCTCGGTGCCTACGCCACCTGGGCCAAGACCCACAACAGCCTGCTCGTCGTCACCTTCGACGAGGACAACCGGCTCAGCGGCAACCGCATCCCGACGGTGCTGTACGGCCAGCCCGTCACGGCCGGATCGGCCAGCTCCACGACGTACAACCACTACGACCTGCTGCGCACCCTGGAGGACACCCAGGGCCTGACCACGCACGCGGGCAACGCGGCCTCCGCCCAGGACATCACCGGCATCTGGGCGTCCTGACGTGTACGTAGCGGGCAGCCGCGCGAGCACGCGAGCGTCCGCGGAAGGCGCCGTCCGGCCCACGGCCGGGCGGCGCCGTGCCGCGGTCGCCCCCACCGTGCTCGCCCTCGGCGCGGTCAGTCTGGTCACCGACGTGTCGTCCGAGATGGTCACGGCGGTGCTGCCGTTGTACCTGGTGACGGGGCTGGGTCTCTCCCCGCTGGGGTTCGGGCTGCTCGACGGGATCTACAACGGCTTCTCGGCCCTCGTACGGCTCGCCGGCGGGCATCTCGCCGACCGGGGCGGCGGGCGGCACAAGTGGGTGGCCGGGCTCGGTTACGGGGTGTCGGCGCTGTGCAAACCGTTGCTGCTGGTGGCGCACTCGCTCACGCCCATCGGGCTGATCCTGGCCGCCGACCGGACCGGGAAGGGGCTGCGCACGGCTCCCAGGGATGCGCTGATCTCGCTGTCCGGCACGCCGGAGAACCGGGGGCGCGCCTTCGGGGTGCACCGGGCGATGGACACCGCGGGTGCCCTGCTCGGGCCGCTGGCGGCCTTCCTGATCCTGCGGGCCACGGTGGACGGCTACGACGCGGTGTTCACGGTGAGCTTCTGTGTGGCGGTCCTCGGTGTGCTGGTGCTGGTCCTGTTCGTGCCGGGCGGCCGCCGGCAGGGCGCCCCGGAGGGTGCGCGGCCCACCCTGCGCGCCGCCGTGGGTCTGCTGCGCGGCCGCGACCTGCGCCGGATCACGGTCTGCGCCCTGCTGCTGGGCCTCGCCACGGTCAGCGACTCCTTCGTCTACCTGCTGTTGCAGCGCCGCCTGGGCGTCCCGGACCGCTGGTTCGCGCTGCTGCCGCTCGGTACGGCCGCCGCGTTCCTGCTGCTGGCGGTGCCGCTCGGCCGGGTCGCGGACCGGGTGGGCCGGTGGGCCGTCTTCCTGGCCGGCCACGGTGCCCTGCTCGTCGCATACGGGCTGCTGCTCACCTCCTGGCACGGCACGGCCCTGCCGTACGTCGTCCTGGCCCTGCACGGCGGCTTCTACGCGGCCACCGACGGGGTACTGATGGCCGCGGCCTCCGAGGGCGTGCCGGAGGCTCTGCGCTCGTCGGGCCTCGCCGTCGTCCAGACCGGGCAGGCGCTGGCCCGCTTCGCCTGCTCGCTGCTGTTCGGCGCGGCCTGGACCGTGTGGGGCGACCGAGCGGCACTGGCGGGGGCGGCGGGGGCGCTGCTCGCCTGTGCGGTCTTCGCACTCGTCGTCCGCCCGGAAGGTGCCGTCGCCGCATGACCGTACGCAACCGCATCCTGATCCTGCTGTCGGCCGTCGCCGTGCTGGTGGCGGTCGGGGTGGCGTCCGTCCTGCACGCGTCGGCGCGTGCCGATCGCCGCGATCACACGCAGGCGGGCGGCCCGAAGGTCATCGCCGGCAAGGTGACCCTGACCGGGCACGGCCGCATGGTGTTCCGCACCCTGGCGTGGGGCCCGCATCGGGACGAGCTGGTCACGGTCCCGGTGGCGGATCCGGCCGGGCCGCGCACCGCCTCGGGCGTCAAGTGCCTGCGTTTCCACGCCGCGTCGGGCACCGGAGTCTGCCTCCAGGCGGTGCACGGGCCGGTCTCCGACACCTACCGCGCGCTGGTTCTGGACTCCCGTCTGCGCACCCGCGACCGGTACGACGTCCCCGGTATCCCCTCCCGCGCCCGGGTGTCCCCCACCGGGCACTTCGCCGCCTGGACGGCGTTCGTGGGCGGCGACTCGTACGCCGGTACGGACTTCTCCACGCGCACGGCGATCGTGGACACCCGTACGGGTGAGCTGATCCCGTCCCTGGAGGCCTTCCGGATCGTCAGGGACGGTCATCCGTACCGTGCGGCGGACGCCAACTTCTGGGGCGTGACGTTCGCACCGGACGACCGCACGTTCTACGCGACGCTGGCGACCGGGGGACGTACCCATCTCGTCCGGGGCGACCTGCGCACGCGTACGGTCACCACCCTGCACGAGAACGTGGAGTGCCCTTCCCTCTCCCCCGACGGCACCCGCATCGCGTACAAGAAGCGGGTCAAGGGCCTGCCCAAGGACGCCCCTTGGCACCTGTACGTCCTCGACCTGCACACCCTGCGCGAAACCGCGCTCGACGAGTCCCGCAGCGTCGACGACCAAGTGGTCTGGCGCGATGACCACACGCTGGTCTATGCCCTGCCGGGCGACTACGGAGCCGACCTGTACACGGTTCCGGCGAACGGCTCCGGCCTGCCTCACCGTCTCCTGTCGGCCGGAGTGTCCGCCGCGTTCCTCGACTGACCGCCCGGACCGGCCCCGGGTCAGGGCAGTGTCCAGAACCGGGTCGTGACGAGGTAGAAGACGGCGGCCCAGAACACCATCACCATGGCGACGACACCGAGGCCGAGGAGATTGGTCCTTGCCGCCCCTTCGCCCGGTGGCGGCCGCAGCCACCGCCTGAGCAGGGGGTTCACGTAGTAGGGCATCGTGAAAAAGCTCATGACGAAGCTCGACAGCAGGTTGCCCACGAGCAGCCCGATCCACAGCGGCAACCTCAGCGGCAGCAGGGCGAGCGTCAGCAGCACGACGGTCGGGTACAGGCCGACCCAGACGGCGACGGAGGTCTTGACCCCGGAGGGCGGCGGCGGTGCCTCCCGGCCGTTCCCCTCGAAGGCGAACCAGCTGCCGAACGAGTTGTCGATCGTGTGCAGTTTGAACTCGCTGAACTTCTCGCCCTCGGCGAGCACCTTCTGCCGCGCGGACGACGTCAGCCAGGCGTCGAGGTGCTCGGCGTTGTCATAGCGGTACAGCGTGGTCCACTCTTCCTGGAGCCCCTCGACGGGGCGGAAGAGCTCGGTTCCCCGAAAGCCCTCGAACTTGCTCTCCTCCTGGCTCATGCGGTGCTGCCAGTCGAGGAAGTCGTCGACCTGATGCGGATGGACACGATGGGTGACCACGACGGTCACCAGCGGATCCAGCGCCTGTGTGCAGCTGCTGACCACCTGCTGGGTCGCCGGACCGTCGAAGTACTTGGTGCCGGCATCGAGAAACGTCTGCCTGGTCGCGCTGTTGATCCACGCCTGCAGATGCGCCACGGAGTCGAACCGGTACACGACGACCCAGTCGGGTTGCAGGGGTGTCGGCGGGGATGTCTCGGCGCCGAGGAACCCGGGGTAGTACGCGGCAGCGGCGTTGAGGTCCTCCTGCCATGTCGCGTACTCCCGCTCCTGGCCGGGCAGGACCCGCTGACCGATGATCGCCGTCGCCGCGGCGGCTACGTGCCTCTCGGTGTCCATGGTGCTCAGCCTGTCGACACCGACTGCTTCGCGTGGAGTCGGCTGTAGATCCGTTCCGGGGTCAGCGGCAGCGCACGGTAGCGGACACCCGTGGCGTCATGGAGCGCGTTCGCCAGCGCGGGTGCCACCGGGTTGATGCAGCATTCGGCCATCCCCTTCGCCCGCACGGGTCCCACCGAGTCCGCCGAGTCCACCAGGAGCAGCTCGGTGCGGGGGACGTCGGCGTAGGTGGGGATGCGGTAGTTCCGGAGGTTCGGGTTGACCATGGTGCCGTTCTCGTCGACACGGTAGTTCTCGGTCAGCGCGAATCCGATTCCCTGGGCGACGCCGCCCTCCACCTGTCCCCGGACCTGCGCGGGATTGATGACCACGCCGGCGTCGGCCGCCTGGACGCTGTACAGGACACGTATCTCACCCGTCACCCGGTGGACGGCGATGCGGAACCCCTGGGTGTTGGAGGTGACGCTCCGGGGCGATCCGTACGCCTTGCGGGCGGCCGTGAACCGGATTCCGCGCGCTCGGGCCAGTGCGACGAGCTCGGCCAGCGACACACGCTGATCCCCGCAGACGACACCGTCGTCGTCCATGGAGCACATGACGAGATGGACGCCCGTGTGCGCCGCGGCGAATTCCAGGATGCGGTCGCGTACGGCATTGGCCGCTCGCAGGACCGCGTTGCCCGCCACGAAGAGGCCCGCGCTCGCGAAGGCCCCGGTGTCGAATCCCGTGCGGTCGGTGTCGGACTGCACCAGCCGGATCCGCGACGGCGTCGTACCCAGCTGGTTGGCCGCGATCTGGACGTGGGCGGTCGAGGTGCCTTCCCCGAATTCGACCGTTCCGACGGCCAGCTCGTAGACGAGGTCGTCGCCGAGCGTGACCCAGGCCTCGGAGATGTGTTCGGTCGGGGGTGCGGTCTCGTGCAGGGAGCTCGCCACGCCCACCCCGACGAGCCACTCGGGGCCGGGGGGCGGCTGACCGGCCGTACGGGCCAGGGCGGCACCCACCAGGTCGATGCACTTCGCGAGTCCGTCCTCCGTGAAGATCACGTCGTCGGGACCGTCGTGCAGGGCGACCAGCGGTTCGCCGGGCCGCACGATGTTGCGTCGGCGCAGTTCGAGCGGATCGATGTGCAGGGCGCGTGCCAGTTCGTCCATCGCCGACTCCACGGCGAAGGCCGGCTGCGTCATCCCGTAGCCGCGCAGGGCGCCGCTCGGAACGGTGTTCGTGTAGACGGAGTACGCGTCGTACTTCTTGTGCGGGCAGCGGTAGATCATGACGGCGGCGCCGCCCGCGTACAGCGTTTCGCCGCCGTGGTTGCCGTAGGCGCCCGTATTCGACACGTTGCGGACCTGGAACGCCGTGAGCGTTCCGTCCGCCTTCGCACCGAGCTTGACCGTCAACGTCATCGGATGCCGCGGCGAGGCCGTGGTGAACTCCTCCTCACGGGTGTACTCGAAGCAGACGGGTCGCCCGGTGTCCAGGGTGGCGAGCGCGACCAGGTCCTCCGTGATCACCTCCTGTTTGCCGCCGAAGCCGCCTCCGACCCGTGTGCAGAACACACGGATCCGGTCCGGACGCAGCGCGAACAGGTACTCCAGTTTGACCTTCGCGATCGACGGCGACTGCGAGCTGGTGCGGACGTTCAGCCGGCCGTCCTCCATCCAGGCGATCGAGCCATGGGTCTCGAGATGCGCGTGCTGCACACGCGGTGTGACGTACGTGCCTTCGTGGATCACGTCGGCCGCGGCGAATCCCGCGTCGACATCGCCGATGTGCGAATGGATCTCCAGCAGGATGTTGTGGACGGGATCGCGGACGAACGGATCGTCCGAGCCGTGCAGTTGTGGTGCCCCCTCGGACATCGCCTCCTCGGGTTCGAACACCGCCGGCATCACCTCGTAGTCGACGACGAGCCTCCGGCAGCCCTCCTCTGCCGCCCCGACCGTGTCGGCAAGCACCGCGGCGACGCGCTGGCCGACGAAGCGGACCCTGTCGTCCAGCACGAAGGTGTCGTCCGGGTCGACCAGATGGTCGGTGTGGATGGCTGTGGTGAACCGCCTGCGCGGCACGTCTTCCCAGGTGTAGACCCGGTGCACGCCGGGAACCGCGAGCGCGGCGCTCTTGTCGATCGACACGATCCGGGCGTGCGCGTGGGGCGAGTGCAGCACCTTCAGGTGCAGCATGCCGTCGATGTGGGTGTCCATCGTGAACTCGGCGCGACCGGTCACCACGTCGTGGGCGGCCGGCGCGGCGACGCTCGTCCCGACGGCCTTTCCCGGCGCGGCCGTCTCCACGCCGGTGACGCCCCGCACGGCATCCTCGATCGCTCGGTAGCCGGTGCAGCGGCAGAGGTTGCCCTTCAGTGCCCGGGGCAGGTCCGCCTTCTGGGCCTCGGTGAACGTCGCCGACGTCATGATCATCCCTGCGGTGCAGAAGCCGCACTGGAAGCCCGGGGCATCACGGAACTGCCGCTGCACGGGATGCAGGTCGCCCGGGGATCCGATGCCCTCGATCGTCGTCACCTCGCGACCGTCCGCACGGAACGCCGGGGTGATGCAGCTGTGTACGGGTTCGCCGTCCAGCCACACGGTGCACGCACCGCAGTCGCCCGCGTCGCACCCTTTCTTGACGCCGTGGTGGCCGAGTGCACGCAGGAAGGTGCGCAGGCACTGGCCGGGGGCAGGCTCTTGGTCGAACGTGCGGCCGTTCACTGTGCAGGTCATGCCGGGCCCCCAGCCATGAGTTCGCGCCGGATCTCTTCGGCGTAGTGCCGTGTCAGGTGGCGACGGTGGTCGGGGGTCCCGTTGGGATCGGCGAACCAGATGTCGGCGGGGATCGCGTCGATGCTCTGCCGCAGTGTTCTGGCATCGGGCAGGGCGTCGAAGGCGATGCGCACGGGGCGGGTGGTACCGGCTGTCACGGTGAGGAGCAGATCGCTCCTGCCCGGCGTTCTGGTACCGATGAGGAACACCGTCGAACGGCCGAGCCGGGTGAGCGTGAACCGGCGTTGCGCGGTGCGTTTCCGCAGGGCGCTCGCCGGGATGTCGACGCGCCGCAGGATCTCCCCGGGAGCGAGGATGTTCCGGTGGTCGCCGGTCACGAAGTCGAGGGCGTCGACCCAGCGGGTGGACCCGTCAGGAGCCCACAGCTCGTACCGCGCCTCGAGCGCGACCGTCAGCGTGATCATCGGACCGGCCGGCAGTGACATGCAGATGTTGCCGCCGACGGTCGCCGCGTTCCAGACCTTGAACGAGGACAGGAACGCCTCGCAGCTCGCGGCGAGCAGGCCGCCGGCGGTCCAGTCGTCCGGCGGCACGAAGGCATGCAGGTCACGGACGGTGCACGTGGCGCCGATGCCGAGGCCGGCGTCGCTCGGGACGAGGGAGTCCCAGCGCAACGCGGTCAGGTCGATCAGACGGTGCAGGCTCGGCTGCTCCGCCGAGAACAGCCAGGTCCCGCCCGCGAGCCAGGCGTCGCCCTCGCGCCAGTCCACGCCCGGCCGATCGGACGGTCGCCGGACGACCTCGGTGATGGTGTTGAGGTCCATACGAACCCCGCTGGGCGCTGATTGCGTTCGGCTCTCGATGGCCGGCTGTCGGCGAGCTGGTCACGAGCGGCGCCGGGAGCGGCACGGCCTCGGGCGCCGGCAACCAATGCCGGCCGCTGCGGTCGGGCATATCGCTGAAGGACCGGCGGACGGAAAGATCCCCAGCAAGCGTATCGCTGTACGGACCGGAACTCCTGTCGATCGGTTTCGGCCCAGGTACGACCGGTCGCGCCGGTGTCGCCCGCGTATCTGCGCCGAAGGGAGCGATGCACGGGTCACAGTAGAGACATGGACGACACGAACCTTCTGGCCCGGGGCCGGGTGGCGACCAGGCTGCCCGCCCAGGACCTGGACCGCGCGCGCCGCTTCTACACCGAGGTGCTCGGCCTGGAGCCCGTCGACGAACGCCCCGGCGGGCTGCTGTACCGGTGCGGGGGCACGGACTTCGCCGTGTTCCGGTCGGCGGGGGCCTCTCCGGGCACCTTCACGCAGATGGCCTGGGAGGTCGAGGACATCGAGGCGGTCGTGGCGGAGCTGCGGCGGCGAGGGGTGGTCTTCGAGGAGATCGACCAGCCCGGCTTCCACACCCGGGACGGCATCGCCGAGATCGACGGGAACTACCCGAGCAAGGGCGCCCGCGGCGAACGCGCCGCCTGGTTCCGTGACAGCGAGGGCAACCTGATGGGCATCGGCGAGCCGGTCCGCTGACGGGGCCGAGGATGCCTGAGCACCGGCCCCGTCTGCACCTCGCCTACAGCACCGGCAGGTTCTTCCGCAGCTCGAACGCGGTGACCTCGGAGCGGTACTCCTCCCACTCCTGGCGCTTGTTGCGCAGGAAGAAGTCGAAGACGTGCTCGCCGAGGGTCTCGGCGACCAGGTCGCTGCGCTCCATGAGGGTCAGGGCCTCGCCGAGGTTCTGGGGCAGGGGCTCGATGCCCATCGCACGGCGCTCGGCGTCGGAGAGGGCCCAGACGTCGTCCTCGGCGCCCGGCGGCAGCTCGTAGCCCTCCTCGATGCCCTTGAGGCCCGCGGCGAGCAGGAGGGCGTAGGCCAGGTACGGGTTCGCGCCGGAGTCCAGGGAGCGGACCTCCACGCGGGCCGAGCCCGTCTTGCCGGGCTTGTACATCGGGACGCGGACGAGGGCGCTGCGGTTGTTGTGGCCCCAGCAGATGTACGAGGGGGCCTCGCCGCCGGCGCCGGCCGTGCGCTCGGAGCCGCCCCAGATGCGCTTGTAGGAGTTCACCCACTGGTTGGTGACCGCGGAGATCTCCGCCGCGTGCTTGAGCAGGCCCGCGATGAAGGAGCGGCCGACCTTCGAGAGCTGATACTCGGAGCCCGACTCGTAGAAGGCGTTGCGGTCGCCCTCGAAGAGGGACAGGTGGGTGTGCATGCCGGAGCCCGGGTGCTCGGAGAAAGGCTTCGGCATGAAGGTCGCATGGACCCCCTGCTCCAGTGCCACCTGCTTCATGACCAGGCGGAACGTCATGATGTTGTCCGCCGTGGAGAGGGCGTCGGCGTAGCGCAGGTCGATCTCCTGCTGGCCGGGGGCGCCCTCGTGGTGGGAGAACTCGACCGAGATGCCCATGGACTCCAGCATGGTGATCGCCTGGCGGCGGAAGTCCATGCCGACGTTGGTCGGGGTGTGGTCGAAGTAGCCCGAGTTGTCGGCCGGGGTGGGGCGGGAGCCGTCCAGCGGGCGGTCCTTCAGCAGGAAGAACTCGATCTCGGGGTGGGTGTAGAAGGTGAAGCCCAGGTCGGAGGTGCGGGCGAGGGCGCGCTTGAGGACGTAGCGCGGGTCGGCGAAGGACGGGGAGCCGTCCGGCATGAGGATGTCGCAGAACATGCGGGCCGTGCCGGGGGTCTCCGCGCGCCACGGCAGGACCTGGAAGGTGGAGGGGTCCGGCTTGGCGATCATGTCGGACTCGTAGACCCGGGCGAAGCCCTCGATGGCGGAGCCGTCGAAGCCGATGCCCTCGTCGAATGCCTGCTCCAGCTCGGCCGGCGCCACGGCGACGGACTTGAGGAAGCCCAGCACGTCGGTGAACCACAGGCGTACGAACCGGATGTCGCGCTCCTCCAAGGTCCGGAGCACGAACTCCTGCTGCTTGTCCATCTTCCGCTTCCCCATCCTTGCTGGTCAGGCCGCCTGTGTCCCCGCGTGACCGGAGGCGGTCGGGCACCTGAGCATCCCACCACAACAGCATTTCATGCGCGTTGCGGAGCTTGATCGCCCGAGCGTCCTCGGCCTGAACGCCTGTCGTACGGCAGGTGTACTGCTCTGCAGCCCATCTTGCCTGCTCGCACGGACATCCGTAATGGCCGGTCCGCTTCCTCCCATGAGCAGACCACGCCCACCGTGAGCCAGACCACGTCCGTTTAATTTGCATCTCAGATGCAAGTTTTCATACGGTGCCGATCAGTCGAGTCGTGAGGAGTCCCGATGCTGTCCCAGCAGTCCGCAGCCGTCGTCCGCGCCAGCCTTCCCGCCGTCGGCGGGGCCCTCGGCGAGATCACCGAGCGCTTCTACGCCCGGCTCTTCGCCGCCCACCCCGAACTGCTGCGGAACCTCTTCAACCGCGGCAACCAGGCCTCCGGCGCCCAGAAGCAGGCCCTCGCCGGCTCCGTCGCCGCCTTCGCCGCCCATCTGCTGGAGCACCCGGACCGGCGGCCCGACGCCCTGCTCGGCCGTATCGCGCACAAGCACGCCTCCCTCGGGGTGGCGCCCGAGCAGTACGAAGTGGTCCACGAGCACCTCTTCGCCGCCATCGCCGAGGTCCTCGGCGAGGCGGTCACGCCCGAGGTGGCAGCCGCCTGGGACGAGGTGTACTGGCTGATGGCGCATGCGCTCGTCGCCGTCGAGAAGCGGCTGTACGAGGAGAGCGGGAGCCGTGGCCTGCGGCCGTGGGAGGTCGTCGAGCGGGTCGCCGAGACCGCGGACGTCGTCTCGTTGCGGCTGCGGCCGGCCGACGGGGGCCCGGTGGCGGACTTCCGCGCCGGGCAGTACGTCTCCGTCCGGGTCGCCCTGCCCGACGGGGCCCGCCAGATACGGCAGTACAGCCTCTCGGGTGCGCCGGGACGAGCGCTCCGGCAGATCACCGTCAAGCGCGTGCGCGGCGGTGCGGCACCGGACGGCGAGGTCTCGAACCACCTCCACGCGCGCGTGCGCGAGGGCGACGTCCTCGACCTCTCCGAGCCGTACGGCGACCTGGTGCTCGGCGACAGCGCCGGCCGGCCTCTCCTCCTCGCCTCCGCGGGCATCGGCGTGACCCCGATGGTCGCGATGCTCGCCGCACTCGCGACGGACGGCCACCGCGCCCCGGTCACGGTCGTCCACGGCGACCGCTCCCCCGCCGACCACGCCCTGCGCACCGACCACGCGACGTACGCCGCCAAGCTCCCGGACGCGTCCGTGCACTTCTTCTACGAGCGTGACGCCGCGCCCGGCACCCGCACCGGCCTGGTCGACCTCACCGACGTCGCCGTACGTCCGGGCGCGCGTGCGTACCTGTGCGGCCCGCTGCCCTTCCTGCGCGCCGTGCGGTCCCAGCTGATCGCGAAGGGCGTGGCTCCGGCCGACGTCCACTACGAGGTGTTCGGGCCGGATCTCTGGCTGACGCAGGACTGAGGAGCAGGACGGGGGGCTAGGGCCTGTCCAGCGGATCATGCCGGAATCGCGGGGTCCGGCACGCACATCTGCGGCGTTGTCGTCGGTTGCCGACGCTCCGCGTCGACGCCCTCCTCCGCCTTGCAGCTGCACGCACCAGACCCCGCTCACCCCCGCTGACGAGGCGCCGTTGCCCGAAGCCGGCCTGATCCGCCGGACAGGCCCTAGCCGCTCCGGGGTCCCCTGGAGATGTCCAGCAGCAGAGGGCCCGTCGGATCGGCCACCATGTCCTGCACCGTCACCGGGTCCAGCGCCGCGAAGAACGCCTCCTGGGCCCGGCGCAGGGCGCCCCGCAGGCGGCAGGCGGCGTTCAGGGGGCAAGGGGTCGCACCCTCGCAGTCGACCACGTCGCCGTCGCCCTCGAAGGTGCGCACGACGGCGCCCACGGACGCCGTACGGCCAGGTCCGGTGAGGGCGAGGCCGCCGCCGCGGCCGCGGCGGGCGTCGACCAGGCCCAGGTGCTGGAGTTCCGCCACGACCTTCGCGGCATGCGTGTAGGGCACGTCCATGTCCGCCGCGACCTGGCGGGTCGTGGGAGTGGCGTCGCCGGCGACGGCGAGCCGCATGAGGACCCGCAGGGCCAGGTCGGTGGAGCGCAGCAGCCGCATACGGCGAGGGTAGGTAATACGCATCCCCGGTTCAAATTATCCGGTTGTCGTGCCCTCCCTTCGGAAGAGCGCACCCCGCGCATTACGATCAGCGAGCCCCACCGTCCCCGTCTCTTTCCCCCAGAAGGACACGCCTCATGGGTTCCGGCAAGAACAGCAGCAACGCGGCGCGCAAGGCGCGCATAGAGGAGATGCGGCGCGCCGAGCGTGCCCGCGAGCGCCGCAACCGGGTGCTCACCATCGCCGCCAGTGTCGTGGTCGTCGCCGGTCTCGTCGTCGGCGGTGTGGTGCTCGTGAACTCCCAGTCGGACAAGAAGGGCTCGGTCGCGAGCGGCGACGCGAAGAACTCCGGGGACACCGGGCAGTTCACCACGGGCAAGGACGGGGTGAAGACCTGGTCCGGCAAGCTGGCGCGGACACACGTGACGACCAGGGTGTCGTACCCGATGCACCCGCCGGTCGGCGGCAACCACAACCCGGTGTGGCTCAACTGCAACGGCGACGTCTACACCGAGCCGGTGCAGGACGAGAACGCCGTGCACGCGCTGGAGCACGGCGCGGTCTGGGTGACGTACACCGACAAGGCGAGCAAGGCCGACGTCGACGCGCTCGCCGCCAAGGTGAAGAAGACGCCGTACTCGCTGATGAGCCCGTACGAGAACCAGGCCGCCCCGCTGGTCCTGTCGGCCTGGGGCCACCAGGTGACCGTGAAGAGCGCGAGCGACCCGGAGGTGGACAAGTTCTTCGCCGCCTATGTGCAGGGTGCCCAGACGCCCGAGCCGGGCGCCTCGTGCACCGGCGGGGTCATGAAGTGAGGCGGCAGCACATCGGCTGGGTGGCGGGCGCCGCCGCGGCGGTGCTCGTCGCGGCCGGGGCGATCACGTACGCCGTCGCCTCGGACGGCGGATCGGATACGAAGACACCCACGGCCGAGTCCGCGGACGCCGGGTTCGCGCGGGACATGGCCGTCCACCACCAGCAGGCCGTCGAGATGTCGTACATCGTGCGGGACCGCACGAAGGACGAGGAAGTCCGGCGGCTCGCCTACGACATCGCGCAGACGCAGGCCAACCAGCGCGGGATGCTGCTGGGCTGGCTGGATCTGTGGGCGCTGCCGAAGGTGTCGGCCGAGGCGCCGATGACCTGGATGGGCATGGGTGACATGGCCTCCGGCAAGGACGGCGCCCTGATGCCGGGCATGGCCACGAACACCGAGCTGAAGAAGCTGCAGTCGCTGAGCGGCAAGCAGGCGGAGATCCTCTATCTCCAGCTGATGACAGCCCATCACAAGGGCGGTATCCACATGGCCGAGGGCTGTGTCGCCAAGTGCACCGTCGGCGTGGAGAAGAGGCTCGCGCAGGGCATGGTCGACGCACAGCAGTCGGAGATCGAGTTGATGGCCGGCATGCTCAAGGAGCGGGGCGCGCAACCCCGTTCGTAACACCGCCGTAAGGATGAAACGCCCAAATCGCCCCACCTGACGGTTACTTGAGCTTCTCTTGACTTTCACGTTCCCCTGACATGAACGGTTCATCGAAAGAGTGGCCCCCATCGTGTGATCCATTCGCGGGCCTACGCCGCCGCGGGCCCGCGCCCGGATCCACGACGTACCGACCACTACATGCATGCGAACCGCATCGCAGGGGGTTCTATGAGATCCAACCGTGCCAAAGCGCGCGCCGGTGTGAGCATGGCAGCGACACTGCCCATGATCGCCGGCGCTCTGGCGCTCGGCATACCCGCGGCGCACGCCGCGGACACCCCGGCCCGTGACGCGCTGGCGGGCACCAAGCCCGCCTGGGCCACGGCCAAGGCGGACCAGGGTGCCACCGCCGACCACACCCAGGTCAAGGCCCGGGTCTACCTGGCCGGCCGGGACCGGGCCGGACTCGCCGCCTACGCCAAGGCCGTGTCCGACCCCAGCTCGCCGCTGTACGGCAAGTACCTGAGCCCCAAGAAGGCCGAAGCCCGCTTCGGGGCCACCAAGGCCCAGGTCGCCGCCGTGAAGTCCTGGCTGACGTCGGCCGGGCTCCAGGTCACCGAGGTGACCTCGCACTACGTCACCGTCTCCGGTGACGTCGCCGCCGCCGAGAAAGCGTTCGGCACCCAGCTGCACAACTTCGCCAAGGGGTCGAAGACCTACCGCGCCCCGGCGAAGACCGCCACGGTGCCGGCCGGTCTGCAGGGCGCCGTCCTGACCGTCACCGGCCTGGACAACGCGCCGCACAAGTCGACCCACAACGACCAGCTGCCGCCCCCGGACGCCGTGTTCAAGAACTCCGGGCCGTTCTCCTCGTACTACGGCTCGAAGACCGCGACCACGCTGCCCGACGCGTACGGCCAGAAGATCCCGTACGCGATCAAGGGCTACACCGGCAAGCAGCTGCGCGCCGCCTACGGCGCGGGCAGCTACACCGGCAAGCACGTGCGCATCGCGATCACCGACGCGTACGCCTCGCCGACCATCGCCTTCGACGCGGGCAAGTACGCGCTGAAGAACGGTGACGCGGCCTGGAAGACCGGTCAGCTGCACCAGGTGCTGCCGAAGAACTACACCAAGACCGAGGAGTGCGGGGCGGCCGGCTGGTACGGCGAGGAGACCCTCGACGTCGAGGCCGTGCACGCCGTCGCGCCGGACGCCGACGTCACCTACGTGGGCGCCGCGTCCTGCTACGACGACGACCTGCTCGACTCGCTCAGCAAGATCGTCGACAACCACCTGGCCGACATCGTCTCCAACTCCTGGGGCGACATCGAGGCCAACCAGACGCCGGACCTCGCGGCCGCCTACGACCAGGTCTTCCAGCTGGGCGCGGTCCAGGGCATCGGCTTCTACTTCTCCTCCGGTGACAACGGCGACGAGGTCGCCCACACCGGCACGAAGCAGGTCGACACCCCGGCCAACTCGGCGTGGGTGACCGCGGTCGGCGGTACCTCGCTGGCCGTCGGCAAGGGCGACAAGTACCAGTGGGAGACCGGCTGGGGCACCGAGAAGGCGACCCTGTCGGCCGACGGCAAGAGCTGGACGGGCTTCCCCGGCGCCTTCACCTCGGGCGCGGGCGGCGGCACCAGCAAGACCGTGCCGCAGCCGTACTACCAGAAGAACGTCGTCCCGAAGGCGCTGGCCACGGCCAACAACGCCGCCGGCAACCGCGTCGTCCCGGACATCGCGGCCATCGCCGACCCGAACACCGGCTTCCTGGTCGGTCAGACCCAGACCTTCCCGGACGGCACCGAGCAGTACAGCGAGTACCGCATCGGCGGCACCTCGCTGGCCGCCCCGGTGATCGCAGCGGTGCAGGCCCTGGCCCAGGAGGCGCGCGGCGGCAAGGCGATCGGCTTCGCCAACCCGTCGATCTATGCCAAGGCCGGCAAGCAGGGCGTGTTCCACGACGTCACGGACAACCCGACGGGTTCCGGCCTGGCGGTGGCCCGCATCGACTTCGTGAACGGCTTCGACGCCGCCGGCGGCCTCGCGACCTCGGTCCGCAGCCTCGGCAAGGACAGCTCGCTGTCCGCGGTGAAGGGCTACGACGATGTCACCGGCGTGGGCTCGCCCGCGAACGGCTACGTCCAGTCGTTCCGCCGTCACTGATCCGCTGACGCGGTAGGGGGGCGTGGGGTGCTCAACACCCCGCGCCCCCCATCGCGTCGCTCTGACGATTACACCGATTACACTGAGCGCGTGCCTCCGTTGAACTTCTGGTCGATCTATCAGCATGGCTTCGCCCGCGTCGCCGCGTGTACGGGTCACACCGTCATCGCGGACCCGCACGCCAACGCCGAAGCGGTCCTGCGCCACGCACGCCGGTGCGCCGGGGAAGGGGTCGCCGTCGCCGTCTTCCCGGAGATGGTGCTGTGCGGCTACTCGATCGAGGACCTGCTGCTCCAGGACGCGCTGCTCGACCAGGTCGAGGAGGCGCTCCAGGAGGTGGTGGCCGGGTCGGTGGAGCTGCTGCCGGTACTGGTCGTCGGTGCCCCGCTGCGCCACCGCAACCGGGTCTACAACTGCGCGGTCGTCGTGCACCGCGGTCGTGTCCTCGGTGTCGTGCCCAAGTCGTACCCGCCGAACTACCGGGAGTTCTACGAGCGCCGGCAGATCGGCGACGGCGCCGACGAGCGCGGTGGGTCGATCCGCGTCGCCGGCGAGTCCGTACCGTTCGGCGTGGATCTGCTGTTCGCGGCCGACGACGTCCCGGGGCTCGTGCTGCACGCGGAGATCTGCGAGGACATGTGGGTGCCGGTGCCGCCCAGCGCGGAGGCGGCCCTCGCCGGTGCGACCGTCCTCGTCAATCTCTCGGGCAGCCCGATCACGGTCGGGCGGGCCGAGGACCGCAAGCTGCTGTGCCGCTCGGCGTCCGCCCGCTGCCTCGCCGCGTACGTCTACGCGGCGGCCGGCCTCGGCGAGTCGACCACCGACCTGTCCTGGGACGGCCAGGCCATGGTCTACGAGAACGGCGTGCTGCTGGCCGAGACCGAGCGGTTCCCGCTGGGCGACGAGTACGCGGTGGCCGACGTGGACCTCGATCTGCTGCGGCAGGAGCGGCAGCGGATGGGCACGTTCGACGACAACCGCCGTACGCACCGCGCGCGGACCGGTGACTTCCGGACGGTCGGCTTCGAGCTCGATCCGCCGCTCACCGACCTGGGGCTGCGTCGCCGCCTGGAGCGCTTCCCGTTCGTGCCGGCCGACCCCGACCGCCTCGCCCTGGACTGCTACGAGGCGTACAACATCCAGGTCGAGGGCCTCCAGCAGCGGCTGGCGGCGATCGGCGGCCCGAAGGTGGTCATCGGGGTGTCCGGCGGGCTCGACTCCACGCACGCGCTGATCGTCGCGGCCCGCGCGATGGACCGCGCGGGCCGTCCGCGCAGCGACATCCTGGCCTGGACGCTGCCCGGCTTCGCCACCAGCGACCACACCAAGGACAACGCCCATGCGCTGATGCGCGCCCTCGGCGTCACCGCGGCCGAGCTGGACATCACGCCGACCGCACGGCTGATGCTGCAGGAGATGGGCCACCCGTTCGCCTCCGGCGAGCCGGTGTACGACGTCACCTTCGAGAACGTGCAGGCGGGTCTGCGCACGGACTATCTCTTCCGGCTCGCCAACCAGCGCGGCGGCATCGTGCTCGGCACCGGTGACCTGTCGGAGCTGGCGCTCGGCTGGTCCACGTACGGCGTGGGCGACCAGATGAGCCACTACAACGTCAACTCGGGCGTACCGAAGACGCTGATCCAGCATCTGATTCGCTGGGTCATCAGCAGCGGGCAGTTCGACGAGGAGACCGGCAAGATCCTCGCCGCGATCCTCGACACCGAGATCAGCCCGGAACTCGTACCGGGCGAGGAGATGCAGTCCACCGAGTCCAAGATCGGCCCGTACGCGCTGCACGACTTCACCCTGTACCAGGTGCTGCGCTACGGCTTCCGGCCGTCGAAGGTCGCCTTCCTGGCCTGGCACGCCTGGCACGACGCGGACGCCGGCGCCTGGCCGCCGGGCTTCCCCGAGGCCAAGCGGGTGACGTACGACCTGCCGGAGATCCGGCGCTGGCTGGAGGTCTTCTGCCGCCGCTTCTTCGGGTTCGCGCAGTTCAAACGGTCGGCGATGCCGAACGGGCCGAAGGTCTCGGCCGGCGGTTCGCTCTCCCCGCGCGGCGACTGGCGCGCACCGTCCGACAGCTCGGCCCGGGCGTGGTTGCGGGACCTGGCCCGCTTCGACGTCCCGGAGGCGGGGCAGTGACCGCTCGGTGACGGCCTGAGCGACACGAAGGGGCGCCCGGTGACTCACCCGGGCGCCCCTTCCTCGTATCCGCGAGCCGGGTCAGTGGGTGAAGCTCTCCGCGTGCTCCGGCAGGTGCGTGGCGACCACGCGCTCCCGTCCCGCGTGCGGAACGTGCCGCCGGTCCACCGCGTAGGCCACGCCGGCCACCCCGAGCCCGAGCACCGCCAGCGCCGCGCCCGCGACGGCGGGGGACGTCGTACCGAAGCCCGCCGCCAGCGCCAGGCCGCCGATCCAGGCGCCACCGGCGTTCGCCAGGTTGAAGGCGGCCTGGTTGGCCGAGGAGGCGAGGGCGGGAGCGGCCGCGGCCTTCTCCATGACCATCATCTGGAGCGGGGAGCCGGTGACGAACGCCGCCATGCCGAGCAGCGCCACCGCGAGGGCGGCGCTCCACTCCGTGCGCATCAGCAGCGGGAACAGCAGCAGGACGGCCGCCAGCGAGGCAAGACCGCCGAAGAGGGTGCCCCGCATCGAGTGGTCGGCGAGGCGCCCGCCCAGCAGGTTGCCGGCCGTCGCACCGACGCCGAACAGGGCGAGCAGCGCCGTCACGCTGCCCTCGGCGAAGCCGGCGGAGCCGGTCAGCATCGGGGTGACGTAGCTGTAGGCCGCGAAGAGCGCACCGAAGCCCGCCACGGTCGTGCCCAGGGCCAGCCACACCGGCACCGACCGCAACGCGGCCAGCTCGCCGCGCAGTCCGGTCGCCGGGGCGTGGGCGTGGTCGTGCGGGATCAACAGCGCCAGCGCGGCTATCGCGGCCAGGCCGATCGTGCTCACGCCGAGGAAGGTCGCCCGCCAGCCGAGGTGCTGGCCCATCAGCGTGGCGACGGGGACGCCCGCGACGTTGGCGACGGTCAGGCCGAGGAACATCAGGGAGACGGAGCGGGCCTTGCGCTCCGGCGCGACCATGCGCGTGGCGACGACCGCGCCCACCCCGAAGAAGGCGCCGTGCGGCAGGCCGCTGAGGAAGCGGGCGGCGAGCAGGGAGTCGTAGCCGGGGGCGAACGCGGAGAGCGCGTTGCCCGCCACGAACAGGGCCATGAGGGCCATCAGGACCTTGCGGCGGGACATCCGCGCGGTCACGGCGGCCAGCAGCGGTGCGCCGATGACGACGCCCAGTGCGTACGCCGAGACCAGGTGCCCGGCGGTGGGGATCGAGATGTGCAGGTCGTCCGCGACGTCGGGCAGCAGGCCCATCATCACGAACTCGGTGGTACCGATACCGAAAGCGCCGACGGCCAGTGCGAGCAGGGCCAGGGGCATGAAGGGCCTGTGCCTTTCAGGGGAGAGCGGAGTTCCGTACAGTTTATGTTCAGCTACGGAACAAAGTCTCTCGGGCCCGGTATTCCAGCGGGTTACGAGGACGTGTCCAGCTTCACACGGGCCGCCACCGGCAGATGGTCGCTGTTGGTGCGCGGCAGGGTCCAGGAGCTCTCCGGGTCGATGCCCCTGACCATGATCTGGTCGATCCGCGCCATCGGGAACGACGCCGGCCAGCTGAACCCGAAGCCGCTGCCGGCCGCGCCCTGCGTGGAGCGCAGCTGCGAGGTGACGGCGTTGAGCGAGCGGTCGTTCATCGTGCCGTTCAGATCACCGAGCAGCACGACGTGCTGCAGGGGCTCGTCGGCGACGGCCTCGCCGAGCGCGTCGGCGCTCTTGTCGCGCTGCCGGGCGGTGAACCCGGCCTCCATCTTCACCCGCACCGAGGGGAGATGGGCGACGTAGACCGCGAGCGGACCCTCGGGCGTCGCCACGGTCGCGCGCATCGCCCGCTTCCAGCCGAGCTTGATGTCGACGTCCGCCACGCCGGTCATCGGGTACTTGCTCCACAGGCCGACCGTGCCGACGACCGCGTGGTACTTGTACGTCGACGCGAGCGCCTTCTCGTACACCGGGACGGCGGACGCGGGCAGTTCCTCCAGGGCCAGCAGGTCGGCCCCGGAGGAGGCGACGTCCTGGGCGGTCGCGGCCGGGTCGGGGTTGTCGGCGTTCACGTTGTGGGTGGCCACCATCAGGTCGCCGCCGCCGGCCGTCTTGTCGGTGAGCAGTCCGCCGAAGAGGTTCAGCCAGACGATCGCCGGGAGGAGGATCGCGATCAGCGCGGTCGCCGACTTCCGGAGCAGCCCGAGGACCAGCAGAACCGGGATGGCGAGGCCCAGCCACGGCAGGAAGGTCTCCGTGAGGCTGCCGAGGTTGCCCACCCGGTTGGGGATGCGCGAGTGCAGCAGCATCACCAGCGCGAGCAGCAGCCCGAGGGCGGCGAGGACGAGACCCCGGCGCCAGATGCGCGGATCGCCGCGCCAGCCGCCGAGCAGACGGTGCGTCAGGCGCCGAAGCCGGGATCCTGGTTGCTCGGACCCCGAGCCGCCGTTGTCCGTCTCCGTCACGTACGCCTGCTGCGCCATACCGTCTGCCTCACTGCCTGCCGTGCACACCGTCGTTCCCCTGTGTTCATCCGACCCTAGGGGATGATCGGCTCCGCTCCTGCCGTCCCATGACGGCCGTACGGAAGACGAGGACGAACGAGTCGGGTCCCGGGGTTCCGGTTACCCCCGGGACCGGCGTGGTCTGTGACGAAACGTGCACATACGCGCTACGAAGCTGTCGAGCCGACCGGTCGCAGTCCGGCCAGGACCGTGTCGACGATCTCCTCGGCCAGCCCCTCGGGCAGGTCGGCGGTCGGCCGCATCACGGAGCGGACGAGGATCGGTCCCACGAACATGTCGTTGGCCAGCTCCACGTCGACGTCGGCCCTGAGTTCGCCGGTGCGCTGTCCGCGGCGCAGCACCTCGAGTCCCAGATTGCGCCGGGGCACTATGACGGTCTCGTGGTAGGCCGCCCAGATCCTCGGGCTGCTCTTCATCTGGGCGTGGGCGTTGTGCAGGAGCGCCGACGAGCGGCTGGCCAGTCCGCGTCGGCGCAGCGACTCCAGCAGGACGACGAGGTCGTCGCGCATGGAGGTGCCGGGGAGTTCGGGGTCGGGCGGCTCGGCCGCGCGCACGACGTCGAGGACCAGCTCCTCCTTGCCGCTCCAGCGACGGTAGATGGTGGCCTTGCCGACGCCGGCGGTGCGCGCGACACGCTCGATGGACAGCTCGGCGAGGGGCACGCCGTCCTCCAGGAGCTTGATCACACCTTCGATGATGGCGCGTTCAACGGACTCGCTGCGGGGCCGGCCCCGGGCGGGGCCGTCCGTTCGCGGCCGGCTGTCGGCAAGACTCACGTCGTATCCGTCCTTTCGGTGCACTGCGGGGATTGTCCCGCAGCAGCCTCCTTCTCCCGTGGAGCCCTGGTGGAGTGTCAGTCCGCCGCCGCGACCAACTGCGCCTCCTTCTTGCCCTCCTGACCGGCCGGCGGCTTGCCCGGCAGGAACAGGACCGTGACCAGGGCGCCGATGAGCGCGACGCCCGTACCGCACAGGGCGGTGACGTGCATGGCGTGCAGGAAGGCGTCGTTGGCGGGGGTGACGAGGGCGTGGCCCTGCGGGCCGAGCTTCTCGGCGATGCCGAGGGTGGCCTCGATGGACTCGCCGGCCGTGTCGCGCAGGCCGGGCGGCAGCAGGCCGAGCCTGCCCTCGATGCCGTTGCGGTAGGCGGCGGAGAGCACCGAGCCGAGGACGGCGATACCGAGGGCGCCACCGACCTGGCGGAAGGTGTTGCTGAGCGCGGAGGCGGAGCCGGCCTTCTCGCGCGGCAGGGCCTGCATGATGACGACGGAGGTCGGCGTCATGATGTGCGCCATACCGGTGCCCATGAGGAAGAAGATGATCTCCAGCAGCCAGATCGGCGTGTCAGCCTCGAAGGTGGCGAAGGCGGCCAGCGTCGCCGCGATGAGCACCAGGCCCGCGGTGGTCGTGGCCTTGTTGCCGAACCGCTCCACCACCAGCCGGGCGCGCGGCGCGAAGATCATCTGCGCGGCGGCCAGCGGCAGCATCAGCAGCCCGGACTGCAGCGGCGAGTAGCCGCGCACGCTCTGGGTGTAGAAGACGGAGAAGAACGTGACACCCATCAGCGCGAAGAAGACCAGCGCGATGGCGGCCATGGCGGCCGAGAAGACCTTGTTCTTGAAGTAGGTCACGTCCAGCGACGGGTGGTCGCTGCGCTTCTCGAAGACGACGAAGGCGGCGAGGACGGCGAGACCTGCGGCGATGGTCGACAACACCGTCGGGTCGGTGAAGTCGGCCAGCTCACCGCCCTTGATGATGCCGTAGACCAGCAGGACCAGACCGACGACGGACAGGACCACGCCGATCGGGTCGAGGCGGCCGGGGCTGGGGTCGCGGGAGTCCGGCACGAGCCACACCATCAGGGCGAGCGCCGTGATCACGATCGGCACGTTGATGAGGAAGACCGAGCCCCACCAGAAGTGGTCGAGCAGCGCGCCGCCGGTGATCGGGCCGATGGCGATGGCGAGGCCGACGCCGCCGGCCCAGATGCCGATGGCCTTGGGCTGCTCGTCGCGCTCGAAGACGTTCATCAGCACGGCGAGGGTGGCCGGCATCACGAAGGCGGCACCGAGGGCCATCAGGGCGCGGTAGGCGATCAGCTGGTCCGGGGAGCCGGACTCGGCGGCCAGGGCCGAGCCGATGCCGAAGACCACGAGACCGCCGAGCAGGGCCTTCTTGCGGCCGACACGGTCGCCGACGAGACCGGCGGTGAACAGCAGTCCGGCGAAGACGAGGGTGTAGGCGTTGATCGCCCACTCGATCTCGCTCTGGGTGGCACCGAGGCCGGTGGGCGCCGGGGTGGAGATGGTCTTGATGGCGACGTTCAGGATCGAGTTGTCGAGCACCACGATGAGCAGGCTCAGCATCAGCACGCCGAGGATCGCCCAGCGGCGCCGGTGCACCGCTTCCGGTATCCGGGAGGCAGGGACGGGACTTGTCATGTGATGAGCCTACGATCATTTCAATACGGCACCGTCTCGTATCTGAACTCCTTTACCGAGGCCTTACACAGGGGCCGGCCCGTGCCGAAGGGATCACAAGGGGTCCCCCTGGCCCTCGCCGGCACGAAGTGCCACCATGGAGGCGATCCGGGGACGCCGTAAGGGCGCCTCGAGATGACTGAAGGAGCCGTTGCCATGACGCAGCTTTCGGCTGCCCAGAACAAGCCTTCCGACGGCAGCAAGGCGCTGTACGGGGGGAAGGGCACCCGCCGCATCACCGTCCGCGACATCGCCCTCTCCAAGGAGCGGGGCGAGAAGTGGCCCATGCTCACCGCCTACGACGCGATGACCGCGTCCGTCTTCGACGAGGCCGGGATCCCGGTGATCCTGGTCGGCGACTCGGCGGGCAACTGCCACCTCGGGTACGAGAGCACCGTGCCCGTCACCCTCGACGAGATGACCATGCTGTCCGCAGCCGTCGTACGCGGCACGCAGCGCTCCCTGATCGTCGGCGACCTGCCCTTCGGCTCCTACCAGGAGGGCCCGGTGCAGGCGCTGCGCTCGGCGACCCGGCTGGTGAAGGACGCCGGGGTCGGCGCGGTCAAGCTGGAGGGCGGCGAGCGCTCGCACGAACAGATCCGGCTGCTGGTGGAGTCCGGCATCCCGGTGATGGCGCACATCGGCCTGACCCCGCAGTCCGTGAACGCGATGGGCTATCGCGTGCAGGGACGGGGCGAGGAGGCGGCGGCGCAGTTGCTGCGGGACGCCAAGGCCGTGCAGGACGCGGGCGCGTTCGCGGTCGTGCTGGAGCTGGTTCCGGCGGAGCTGGCGGCCGAGGTGACGCGGGTGCTGCACATTCCCACCGTCGGGATCGGTGCCGGACCGCAGACGGATGCGCAGGTACTGGTGTGGACCGACATGCTGGGGCTGACGTCGGGCCGGGTGCCGAAGTTCGTCAAGAAGTACGCCGACCTGCGTGAGGTCATGGGGAACGCGGTGAAGGAGTTCGCGGAGGACGTCGTCGGCGGGGCGTTCCCGCTGGAGGACCACTCCGTCCACTAGCCATTGCGGCAACACCACGGACAGCCCGCCGATCTTCCCCCGTCGGCGGGCTGTCCCTCTTTGTGCGCCGGGGCACCAACTCCGGCCCGGCATCGGCGAATCGGTCGTCTCCAGGAGGAGAGCACGGTTCAATTGAGGCCGGTTCGTCCATACCGGGCGACAGATTGCATGCGGGAGGGGCTCGGTGACTGGTCTCGAAGTCGCGGTCGGATGCGTGGTCGCGTGGGTGTGGCGCAAGGCCCGCCGGGTGGGGGACGCGGCGGACACGGAGGTGGACCGCGCACTGGACGCCGGCATGCAGCGCGTGCACGACCTGGTGACGGTGAAGCTGGAGGGCGATCCCGCCCTGCAGCGTCTGCGGGACGAGGCCGACGCCGCGGCCCGGGGAGCCGACGACGAGCCCGCTGCCACGCCCGGCCCGGACTCCCCCGCGCCCGGCGAGCGAACCGTCAGACGCCTCAAGGACGCCCTGGCCGACGCGATGGAGGACGACGCCGCCTTCGCCTCCGAGCTGACCCGGGCGAGCGAGGAGTACCAGCGTCTCCAGGCCTCTCTGGCCCCGGACAGCGCACCCGGCGCGGTGCACGCGCAGAACAGCGGGGTCACCGCCGGAGGTGACATCACGAACACGGGCGGCGCGATCGGCCGGGACTTCAAGGGCGCCGTGACCGTGGGCGTGCAAGCCCCCCGCGAGCCGGGGCCGAACCAGCACTGATCGGCCCCGGCACCACCCTCCCCGGCAACGGGGAAACCGCGCGCAGTGGCGCAGATACTCACGGGTACGCCGGCAGCGGCCACCGGACGGGCAACGAGACTCGCCGGGCCGGCACCGGGACCCGGCGGACGAGCGGCGAGACCCGGCGGACCGGCACGGAGCCCCACCGGACCACCGCCGGAACAGGGGCGGGCACCCCCGGAGTCATCGCCGACCGGGACATCAACAACACCGGCGGCGTCATCGCCGGCACCGTCTTCGGCGGTATCCACCAGCACCACCACCCCGCCACGCCCGCCGCCGGATCCTGGCCGCACCGGGTCGGCGTGATCCCGGAGCAGGCGGACTGCTTCCAGTACCGCGGGGCCGTGGAGGCCCTGGACGCGGCGATGGAAGACGGGCGGACGGCGGTGCTGTGCCAGGTGCTGTCCGGTACCGGAGGCGTGGGCAAGACGCAGCTCGCCGCTCACTACGCCCGGCGCCGGTGGGAGTCCGCAGCGGTGGACCTGCTGGTGTGGGTGAGCGCCGGCACCCGGGACGCCATCGTCTCCGCCTACGCCCGTGCGGCTCGGCTGGTGACCGGTTCCGGCGGTGACGACCCCGAAGAGGACTCCCGCGACTTCCTGGCCTGGCTGGCGTCCACGGACCGGCGCTGGCTGGTGGTCCTGGACGACCTGGCCGACCCGGGCGACCTGAACGGCCTGTGGCCGCCCCGGCACCCCACCGGCCGGGTGGTGGTGACGACCCGGCGCCGCGACGAGGCGCTGAGCCGCGGGGGACGGCGGCTGGTACCGGTCGGCCTCTTCACCCCGGAGGAAGCCGCCGCCTACCTGACCGCCCGGCTCGGCCCCGACCGGGACGAACCCGCCGAGCACATCCGCGCCCTGGCCGAGGACCTGGGCCACCTCCCGCTGGCGCTGGCCCAGGCCGCCGCCTACATGGCCGACCGCGGCCTGGACTGTGCGGCCTATCGCGTACGGTTCGCGGACCGTCGCCGCTCCCTCGCCGACGTGCTTCCCGAAACCGGGGCCCTGCCCGACGACCAGCGGCGCACCGTGGCCGTCACCTGGTCGCTGTCGATCGAGCTGGCCGACCAGCTCAGGCCCGCGGGTCTGGCCCGACCCCTGCTGCAGCTCGCCAGCATGCTGGACTCCAACGGCATCCCCACGGCCGTCCTGAGCAGTACCCCCGCCCTGGAGTACCTCGCCGCCGAGCGCACTCCGGGCACCTCGGACTCCCTCGCGGCCCAGGAGGCCGTGGACGAGGAGGCCGCCGGCGACGCCCTGCACTGTCTGCGCCGGCTGAACCTGATAGATCTCGCCGCCGACTCCCCGGACCCGGACGTACGCGTCCACAGCCTGATCCAGCGGGCGACCCGTGACCAGCTGGCACCCGCCGCCGTCGACCAGGCCGCCCAGGTGGCCGCGGATGCGCTGCTGCACGTGTGGCCCCAGGTCGAGCAGGCCATGGACAGCGGAGTGCTCCGCGCCAACACGGCCGCTCTGCAGACCCACGCCGGACCCCGGTTGTGGCAGGCGGGAGCCCATCCGCTCCTCTTCGAGGCCGGGCTCAGCCTGGCCAGGACGAAACTGCTGGTCTCGGCGGGCAGCTACTGGAAACAGCTCCACGCGGCCGCACGTCAGCACCTGGGTGCCGACCACCCCGACACCCTGACCACCCGCGCCAGAATCGCCCAGTGGCGGGGCGCTGCCGGGGACCGGACCGGTGCGGTGGCGGCCCTGGAGGACCTGTTCGCCGACCGGGTGCGCGTCCTCGGCCCCGATCACCCCGACACCCTGTTCACCCGGGCGAACATCGCGATGTGGCGGGACGCGGCCGGGGACCGGGCGGGTTCGGTGCAGGCGTGGCAGGACCTGCTCGCCGACCGGCTGCGCGTCCTGGGCCCCGACCATCCCGACACGCTGGCCACCCGCGCGAACGTCGCCGCCAAACGGGGAGCGGCCGGGGACCGGGCCGGTGCGGTCCAGGCCCTGAAGGACCTGCTCGCCGACCGAATCCGCGTCCTCGGCCCCGACCACCCCGACACGCTGGCCACCCGCGCGACCCTCGCCCACTGGCAGGGGGAGGCCGGGGACCGGACCGGGGCGGTCCGGGCGCTGGAGGACCTGCTCGCCGACCGGCTGCGCGTCCTGGGCCCCGATCATCCCGACACGCTGGCCACCCGGGCCACCCTCGCCCATCGGCGGAGGCTGGCCGGTGACCAGGACGGCGCGCTGCGGGCCTGGGACGACCTCATCGCCGAGCGGGTCCGCGTCCTGGGCCCCGACCACCCCGACACCCTGGACACCCGCGCGACGCTCGCCCACTGGCGGTCGGAGGCCAGGGACCACGCCGGGGCGCTCCGGGCGTGGGAGGACCTGCTCGCCGACCGGATCCGCGTGCAGGGGCCCGATCACCGGGCCACCCTGACGACCCGCGCGCACATCGCCCAGGTGCTGGCGAAGGACAGGGACCCCGCCGGGGCGCTCCGGGCGTGGGAGGACGTCCTCACCGACCGGCTGCGGGTGCTGGGCCGCGATCACCCCGACACCCTGACCGCGCGGGTGAACGTCGCGCAGATGCGGAGGGTGGTCGGGGACCAGGCCGGCGCGCTGCAGGCGCTGGAGGACCTCCTCGCGGACCGGATCCGCGTGCAGGGCGACGATCACCGGGCCACCAGGGCCACCCGCGCGGAGGTCGCCAACCTGCGGCGCGTGCTGCGGGATCTCGCCGCGGCCGACGCAGCGGGGCCACGCGTCCCCGAGGCCGGTGCCGGCACGGCGGCGCCACGGGTCCCCAAGGCCGGCCTACCGGAAAGGGGCTTCCTTCTCCGGTGGCGCGCGGCCGACGGCACCCGGAAGTCCATGGGCCCCTTCCCCAACCGCGGCACCGCCCAGAAGGCCGGCACCTGGGCCCGTCAGGGGGGCGGCGACTGCATCGAAGTGGTCGAGGCAGACGCCCCGGACTGATCGCGTCGGAGGACTGTCGGCGGTGTCGGTGGCCTGTAGGCGGTTTGTCGGTGGCCCCTGACATCGTCGTGGTCATGACGCGAATCGACGACAACCCCGCCGGTGGGCGCCCCGCCGTGACCGTACGGGGGCTGGTCAAGCACTACGGCGAGACCAAGGCGCTGGACGGGGTCGACCTGGATGTACGGGAAGGCACCGTCATGGGGGTGCTCGGGCCCAACGGTGCCGGGAAGACCACCCTCGTACGGATCCTGTCCACCCTGATCACACCGGACGCCGGACAGGCCACCGTGGCCGGGTACGACGTCGTACGGCAGCCCCGGCAGCTGCGCCGGGTGATCGGGCTGACCGGGCAGTACGCCTCGGTGGACGAGAAGCTGCCCGGCTGGGAGAACCTGTACATGATCGGGCGGCTGCTGGACCTGTCCCGCAAGGACGCCCGCACCCGAGCCGACGAACTGCTGGAGCGGTTCTCGCTGACGGAGGCCGCCCGGCGCCCGGCGAGCACCTACTCCGGCGGCATGCGGCGGCGGCTGGACCTGGCCGCCTCGATGATCGGCCGGCCGGCGGTCCTGTACCTCGACGAGCCGACCACCGGCCTCGACCCGCGGACCCGCAACGAGGTGTGGGACGAGGTCAAGGTGATGGTCGGGGAGGGGGTCACCGTGCTGCTCACCACCCAGTACATGGAGGAGGCCGAGCAGCTCGCCTCCGAGCTGACCGTCGTGGACCGCGGCAAGGTCATCGCGAGCGGCGGCATCGAGGAGCTGAAGGCCAGGGTCGGCGGGCGCACCCTGCGGGTGCGGCCGGTGGATCCGCTGCAACTGCGGCCGCTCGCCTCGATGTTGGACGAGTTGGGCATCACCGGGCTCGCGACCACCACCGTGGACACCGAGACCGGGACACTGCTGGTGCCGATCCTCAGCGACGAGCAGCTGACCGCCGTGGTCGGCGCGGTCACCGCGCGCGGCATCACGATCTCCTCCATCACCACCGAACTGCCCAGCCTGGACGAGGTGTTCCTGTCCCTCACCGGCCATCGCGCCGGTGCCCCGCAGGACGTCACGCCCGCCGACTCCCGCGAGGAGGTCGCCGTATGAGCGCCACCACCATCCCTTCGACCGACGTCCGTATCCCGCTGCGCGGGCATCTGCGGCACACCGGCGCGCTCATCCGGCGCAACCTGCTGTGGATCCGCCAGGATCCCGAGTCGATGTTCGACGCCCTGCTGATGCCGGTCGTCTTCACCCTGCTGTTCGTGTACGTCTTCGGCGGCTCGATCGGGCAGGCCCTGGGCGGCGGTCAGGACCAGTACGTGCAGTACGTCATCCCCGGCATGATGGCGATGATGAGCATGACGATGTCGCAGGGCGTCGGTACCGGCTTCAGCCAGGACTTCAACAGCGGTGTCATGGACCGCTTCCGGTCCCTGCCGATCGGGCGCGGTTCGGTGCTGTTCGCGAAGATATCGGTGGAGCTGGCCAGGATGCTGTTCGCGACGGTCATCCTGATGGTCGTCGCCGTCCTGGTCGGTTTCGACATCACCAACTGGCCTGGGCTGATCGCGACCGTGGGTCTGTCCGCGCTGTTCGCCTCGTCGATCATGTGGGTGTTCCTCACCCTCGGCGTCATCCTGAAGAACGCGCAGTCGGTGCAGGCGATGGGCTTCCTGGTGCTGTTCCCGCTCCAGTTCGGCTCGTCCATCTTCGCCCCGACCAAGTCGATGCCGGGCTGGCTGCAGCACTTCACCGACTACAACCCGCTGTCCACGCTCGCCGACGCGGCACGCGGCCTGATGGTCGGCGGCCCGGTCGCGCACGACCTGTGGGTGACGGTCGGCTGGTCGGTGGCGATCACCGCGGTGATGGCACCGGTCGCGATCCACAAGTTCCGGACGAAGAGCTGACGTTCACAGCTCAGACGAGGGCGGTGGCCTCCGCGTGGGAGAGGCCACCGCCCTCGGCGTACGCGGCCTCGTACGCGGGTCCGTCGAGCATCTCCCGGATCCGGGCCTCGGTGAGTGCGAGGACCCGGCGCTCCACGCCGGAGGAGACGTGCCCGGCGGGCAGCAGGGCCTCGGCGGCGCCGAGGCAGCGGGCGGCGTCCGCGGCGCGGGTGCCGCCGTCGAGGCCGGCCAGGGCCATCGCCGCGACGGTGAGGCAGATGGAGGTCAGATGCGGGGTGATGGTCTGGGCCAGCGGGTCCTCGGCGAGCCGGAGTGCTCTGCGGACACGGTCCAGGGCCTCCTGCGAGCGGCGGTCCAGGGCGTCCAGCCAGGCTTCCTGGCCGAGGATCATGACGTCGAAGACGACGAAGTGCGCGATCTTGAACTCCTCGCGCAGCAGCCGGAGCTGGTGGCGGGCCTCGGCGGTGCGATCGGTGAGACCGAGCCAGGCGGCGAGGAAGAGCCGGGCGGCGGGCATGCCCTCGTTGAGGGAGCCGTCCTGGCTGGCGATGACGCCCCGCAGCAGGCGCTCGCCGGTCTCGAGGTCGCCCGCCTCCATGAGCACGCTGCCGAGCCGGGCACCGAGTACGGCCATCTGGGCGCGGGCGCCGAGGCGTTCGGCGTGCTCCTTGGCCGCCCTGTAGTCGGCGGCGGCCGCCCGGTAGGCGCCCTTGCGCTCGTGCGCCTCGCCGCGCGCGGACAGCGCCTCCGCGGTGCCCCAGTCGTCGCCGAGGCGGCGGAATATCTCCAGGGACTCCTCGGCGTCGCGGGTGGCGTCGCCCGCCCAGGCGGTGCGGTTGGCGAGGAGGTTGGCGCGCATCTGCAGGGCGCCGGCCAGCTCCCACTCGAAACCGGGGGTGTCCCGGCAGGTCCGTATGGCCTCGTCGATGATGGTGCGCAGCCGCTCCACGCCCCTGGTCAGCATCTCGGCGTAGAACCACATCATGCCGGGGACCCGGCAGGTCTGCGGCAGGCCCGGCTCGTAGACGCGGGTGATGACGCGCAGCTTGGCCTGCGCCTCGGGGGTCTGCCACATCTCCAGGTCGGTGTCCATGCAGGCGAGATGGGCGAGGTGGATGCCGCGCCGGGCCTCGGCGAGGAGTTCGCCGGTGTACGGGGGCGGGGTGTCGGTGCAGCGCTGCCAGACCGGGCGGGCGGGGCGGACCGGTTCGACGAAGGGGTCGGGGCCGAGGGCCATGACCTCCTCGCACCAGGTGCGGGCATCGAGGCGCAGGTCGCGCATCTGCCAGTACCAGATCAGGGACAGCACCAGGGCGAGCCCCTCCTGCTCGTCGCCGGCGGCGACGGCGTGCCGCAGGGCGGTGCGCAGATTCTCGTACTCCCGCTGGAGCCGGTCGATGGCGGCGCGCTGTTCGGGGCCGCGCAGCAACGGGTCGGCGGTGCGGGCGAGTTCGCGGTAGTACGTCAGGTGGGCGCGCTCGGCCTCGGAGCGGCGCCCGCTCTCCGCCAGCCGTTCGGCCGCGTATTCGGCGACGGTCTCCAGCAGCCGGTAACGCATCCCGTCGTCCGCCACCGGGGAGGCCACCACCAGGGACTTGTCGACCAGGGAGCCGAGCGCGTCCAGGGCGGCCGGGCCGCACACGGCCTCGGCGGCGGCCAGGTCGCAGCCGCCGGCGAAGACCGACAGGCGGGAGAGGACGTCCCGCTCGTCCGTGTCGAGCAGGTCCCAGGACCAGTCCACGACGGCGCGCAGGGTCTGCTGGCGCGGCAGCACCGTGCGGCTGCCGCTGGTGAGCAGCCGGAAGCGGTCGTCGAGCCGGTCGGCTATCTGCCGGGACGTCAGCATGCGCAGGCGGGCGGCGGCCAGCTCGATCGCCAGGGGCAGTCCGTCGAGCCGGCGGCAGATCTCGGCAGACGCCTCGGGGTCGTCGCCGACGCGGAATCCGGGCCGGGCGGCCGCGCCCCGGTCGGCGAGCAGCCGCAGCGCGACCGGCTCGGGCAGCGGCTCCACGGGCCGCACCAGCTCCCCCGGTACGCCGAGCGGTTCGCGGCTGGTGGCTAGCACGGTCAGTTCCGGGCAGCGGGCCAGCAGCCGCTCGGCCAGCTGGGCGGCCGCCTCGATGACGTGCTCGCAGTTGTCGAGGATCAGCAGCATCCGGCGCCGGGCACAGTGCTCCACGAGCCGGTCGACGGGGTCGTGCCCGTCGGTGACCGCGCGCATGGTCTCGGCGCCGGCGCCGTGCATGACCGTCTCGCGGGCGCCGATCGCGGTCAGCACGGCCTGCGCCACGGCGTCCGGGTCGTCCACGGGGGCCAGTTCGGCCAGCCACACCCCGTCCCGGGCGGTGTGCCGTACCGCCTCGGCGGCCTCCTGCGAGAGCCGGGTCTTGCCGGCTCCGCCGGGCCCGAGCAGCGTGACCAGCCGGGCCGCCGTGAGGTCGGCACCGATGGCCGCGATGTCGGACTCGCGGCCGACGAAGGAGGTGAGGCGGGCGGGCAGGTTGCCGAGGGCGGCGGGCGGCGCGGGCCGCTGCTCCGGCGGGGCCTCGGTGAGCAGCTCGGCGTGCAGGGCGCGCAGTTCGGGGCCCGGGTCGGAGCCGAGCCGGTCGGCGAGGAGCTGTCGTACGTCCTCGTAGGCGGCCAGCGCCTCGGCCGGGCGGCCCGCGTCGCGCAGGGCCCGCAGGCGCAGCGCCTGGAGCGGCTCGTCCAGGGGGTGGCTGTCGCACAGCGCTGCCAGCTCGGGCAGGGACTGCTCGGCGTGGCCGAGGGCGAGGGCGGCGGTGTGCCGGGCGCGCAGCGCGTCCAGCCGGCGGGTCTCCCAGCGGGCCGCCTCGGCGGTGCGGTCGGGCAGGTCGGCGAGCGCGGGGCCGCGCCACAGGGCGAGCGCGTCGTCCAGGACGACGGCGGCCTTGGCCGGGTCGCCGTCGGCCAGGGCGGCGAGGCCCTCGCCGGTCAGCCGGTCGAAGCGGGTGAGGTCGATGTCGTCGGGGGCGGCGGCGAGCCGGTAGCCGCCCTCGGCGGAGGCGACGGCGTCCGCGCCGAGTGCCCTGCGGAGCCTGCCGACCAGCGCCTGCAGGGCCCCGGCCGCGTCGGAGGGCGGGTCGGTGCCCCACACCTCGTCCACCAGCAGGCCCGCCGGAACGGTCCGGCCGGCCCGCAGCGCGAGGACGCTCAGCAGGGCACGCAGCCGCGCTCCGCCGACCGGAACGGGCGTGCCGTCGGTGCGGAGTGCCTGGGTGGGTCCGAGGAGGCGATATCGCACGGGGTCCATTGTCTCCGGAGCGGTCGGCGCCGGTCACCGGGTTCGGGCGGCGCGCCGTCAGGCGCCTTCAGGGCCGTCCGGCGTCCGGGACCTCCAGGGTGACGAGGGCGCCGCGGGTACGGCGGACGCGGGGCGGCCCCTGCTGGGGTACGGGCTTCTCCCCGAACCACCTCGGGCAGCGGTCGACGGGCTCCAGGGTCCGTGTCCCGGGGACCGGTTCGAGGCCGCGCCCGTCCGAGACGAAGGTCACCTTCCCGGGCACCGGCTCGACGGGCTCGGTGACGTGTGCGGCCGTGTACTCCTCGTGCACGAGGTCGATGGCACGGACACGGCCGACGGTCTTGTGTCTCGGGTCGCCGTGGTTCTCCACCCACGCCTCGGCGCCGTACCAGCGGCCGTCCCGGGCCCCCTCGTCGACGGCGACCAGCCGCAGGCCGACCTCGTCGCCGACGGAGAAGGGCCTGCCGCAGCACTCCATCTGCCAGTCCTCGTAGAACACCCTCACGTGTGCCATTCCCCCACCTTCCAGGAACCGGACGGCCATCGCGAGACGTTTTCCCCGTGAGCCCCGGCCGGGTACGGTCGGCGTCCGCGACCGTGCCGCCTTCCAGGAGCCGCCCATGACCACCGCCACCACCAGCCGCGCGGACCGCCGGATCAGTCCCGTGTTCCTCGGGATCCTGGCCGTCACGGCGGTGACCGGCTGGGCCACCTGGACGGGGTTCGCCGAGCAGCCGGGCATCGCCGTGTTCCTGTTCGTGACGGCGGCCTGGATCGTCTCCCTGTGCCTGCACGAGTACGCGCACGCGCGCACCGCCCTGCACAGCGGGGACATCTCGGTCGGCGCGAAGGGCTATCTCACGCTGAACCCGCTGAAGTACACGCACGCGCTGCTGAGCATCGTGCTCCCGGTGGTGTTCGTGATCATGGGCGGGATCGGTCTGCCGGGCGGCGCGGTCTTCATCGAGCGGGGCCGGATCCGGGGCCGCTGGCGGCACAGCCTGATCTCGGCGGCGGGCCCGCTGACGAACGTCCTGTTCGCGGCGGTGTGCACGGCGCCCTTCTGGCTGCACGCCCTGGACGGCGTGCCCCGCGACTTCCGGTACGCGCTGGCGTTCCTCGCCCTGCTCCAGGTGACGGCGGCGATCCTGAACTTCCTGCCGGTGCCGGGCCTCGACGGGTACGGGGTGATCGAGCCGTGGCTGTCGTACAACGTGAAGCGGCAGGTGGAGCCGTTCGCCCCATTCGGGCTGCTGTTCGTGTTCGCGCTGCTGTGGGTGCCCTCGGTGAACAGCGTGTTCTTCGACGCGATCGACGCGATTCTGCGGGGGCTGGGGATCGGCGTCGACGACCAGTACTGCGGGCAGGAGCTCTACCGCTTCTGGCAGGGCTCCGACGAGCACTGCTCCGTCATCCGGTGACGGACCCGGGCCCGGCCGCCTTGGCGCGCTTCAGGTAGTACCAGGTCATGTTGGACGACAGGCCCGCCAGCAGCACCCAGACGATCCCCAGCCAGCTGCCCTGGACGAACGAGACGACCGCGGCGGCGACGGCGAGGACGCAGACGACGAGGGTGTACAGGGCGATGCGGGGCATGGGGTCGGCTCCTTGCGGGGGACACTGCTACGACGACAGTGTCCCCCATCGGTCCGCACGGCCCGCACGGGCCGCACGTCGGTTCACACGTCGGTGACGCGGAGCCCGGCGTGTGCCTTGTAGCGGCGGTTGACGGAGATCAGGTTCGCGACCAGGGACTCCACCTGGTGGGCGTTGCGCAGCCGGCCCGCGAAGACGCCGCGCATGCCGGGGATGCGCCCGGCCAGCGCCTGGACGGTCTCCACGTCGGCGCGCGCCTCGCCGAGCACCATCACGTCGGTGTCGATCTCCTCGATCTCCGGGTCCTGGAGCAGCACGGCCGACAGGTGGTGGAAAGCGGCGGTGACCCGGGCGTCCGGCAGCAGGACGGCGGCCTGCTCGGCGGCGCTGCCCTCCTCGGGCTTCAGCGCGTAGGCGCCCTGCTTGTCGAAGCCCAGCGGGTTCACGCAGTCGACGACGAGCTTGCCGGCCAGCTCCGCGCGCAGGGACTCCAGCGTCTTGCCGTGGCCCTCCCACGGCACGGCGACGATCACGATGTCACTGCGGCGCGCGGTCTCGGCGTTGTCGGCGCCCTCGATGCCGTACCCCAGCTCCTCGGCGGCGGCCTGGGCGCGCTCGGTGGCCCGCGAGCCGATGATCACCTTCTGGCCGGACCGGGCGAGCCGGTAGGCGAGGCCCTTGCCCTGCGGGCCGGTGCCGCCGAGCACGCCGACGACCAGCCCGGAGACGTCGGGCAGGTCCCAGGGGTCCTTGGCGGGGGCCTTCGCGGGGGTCTGTGCGCTGTCGGTAGAGGTCATGGGCCGACTCTACGTCCGTGCACGGGACGGCACCGGCTCAGGTGAGCCGCGTCACCGGCAACCGACGGAAGGTGATGGTCTCGTAGGCGCTGAAGTCCCCCGTCTCGTACAGGAGTCCGACCGTGCCGTGGTCGATGCGGACGAGGTCGGAGTAGGCGGCGGGCAGTCCGTCGACGGTGAGGGCCGTGCGCCAGGTGGTGCCGCCGTCGCCGGAGGCACGGAGGGTCATCAGGGCGCGGGCGGCGGGGTCGGCCGGGGCGGAGAAGAGGAGCAGGTCGGGATCGCGGAGCTGCAGGACGGAGGCCTCGCAGACCGGGGCGGTGAGCCCGGCCTGCGGGCGGTAGGGCTTGACGAGCGTCTTCCCGCCGTCCTTGGAGTGGGCGTCGGCGCGGTTCCCGGGTGAGGGCGAGTCGTTGCGGGTGTTGAAGTAGACGCGGCCGTCGGGGAGTTCGGCGGCCGTGGTCTCGTTGACGTTGACGTAGCCGTCGGTGTTCTCGTCCAGGTAGCCGAGGTACCAGGTCTCGCCGCGGTCGTCGCTGAGCAGGCAGTGGCCGCTGTTGTACCTGGCCTCGGCGCCGGTGTCGGTGCCGGTGGGCGGCAGTGTGTGGTTGCCGGGGACGAGCACCCGTCCGGAGCCGAGCTGCAGGGCGTGGCCGGGGGTGGTGGCGTACCAGCGCCAGCCGGGCTTCTTCACCTGCGCGGTGATCTCCCGCGGCCCGGACCAGGTCGCGCCGTCGTCGTCGCTGTGCTGCACCCACACCCGGCGGCCGTCGGCGTCCTTGACCTGACCGCGCAGGATGGCCGCCTCGGTGGCGCCGGCCGCGGCACGGACGTGCACCAGCAGGATCCGGCCGGTGTCGAGGACGACGGGAGCGGGATTGCCGGCGAGGTTCTTCCCGTTCCTCGCGGCGACCTTCAGCGGGCCCCAGGTGCGACCGCCGTCCGTGGACCGCTTCAGGACGATGTCGATGCGCCCGTGGTCGGCGGCGGAGTCGGCCCGTCCCTCGCAGAAGGCGAGCACGGTGCCCTTGCCGCTCGCCACGACGGCGGGAATGCGGAAGCTCGCGTACCCCTCATGACCGGCTCGGAAGGGGACGGACACGTCGGTCATCGGCAGACTCCTCGTGGGAAATCCAGACGCTGGAACGCGGATGGGCCGTGAACATCCCCAGGTTGGGCGAATTCGGGGTGAACTCCGCGTCACGAGTGACCGGTTGCGGCAGGATGCGGTCGCATGGACGCCGTACGGGTCGCGCTGCTGCGCGAAGTGCTCGCCGGGACCGAGTGGTTGGGGGCCACCCGGCGGTTCGCGGGGGTGCTGCGCGGGTCCGTGGTGGCGCACGGGGGCGGGCTGCTGCTGGCGGGCACGCGCGCGTACGAGCCCTGGCACCTGGCCGCGCACCTGGTGGACGAGGCGGCCTGGTCGGGCACGCCGGAGCTGGCTCCCACCCTCGTACGACACCACGCGCATCCCTCCGACCCCGCACACCTGGCCGTCGGTCCGGGCCGGATCGAGGAGGCGCGGCGGGGCGAGACCCTGCTCGTGGTCACGCCCGAGGAGCCGGCGGAACTGCTGGAGCGGGTGCATGCGGCGCGCCGGGCCGGGGTGACGGTGCTGGCTCTGGGAGCGGGCGGGGGCGAGCTGACGGAGATGGCCCACGAGACGCTGGCCGTGCCCGAGGGGGCGGAGCTGGACCTGGACAGCGTGCAGCATCTGGTGAGCGCGGCGGCGGGCGAGAACGCGGGCTCTCCGAGGGTTCGACGGGGATTCCGGGACCGTATGTCGAGGCTGGCCGAAATTCTGACGGCACCGCCGGCTGCCCCTTGGTGACTTGCCCACCCGCCCGCCCGACTCGGTCGGACAACTGCCTTCGGCAGCCGACCACCACCGCTGCCCGGACGAGAAGCCCGATCGGGCACGATCTCGACCGAACGAGACGGGTGGGTGGGTGGGAAAACGGGGTCAGGCGCGGAACCGCGGACGGTGCCGGCGAAAAGCGGTTGCCCTGTACCCCGGCCGAGCGGAGCATGCCGGAGTGCCCTCAGCTCTCCTCCCCGACCTCGCCCCCTGGAAGGCTTCCGCCGACTTCCGGAAACTCTGGGCGTCCGGTCTGATCAGCAACTTCGGCAGCTTCCTGACCTTCGTCGCCGTGCCGGTCCAGCTGAAGGACCTCACCGGTTCGGCGGCGGCCGTGGGCGCGATCGGCGCCGTGGAACTGCTCCCGCTGGTCGTGTTCGGCCTGTACGGCGGCGCCCTCGCCGACGCCCTCGACAAGCGGCGCCTGATCGTGTGGACGGAGGCCGGCCTCGGCCTGCTCAGCGCCGCCCTGCTGCTCAACGCCCTGCTGCCGCACCCCGCCGTATGGCCGCTGTACCTGGTCGCCGCCCTCTCCTCCGCACTGGTCTCGGTACAGCGCCCCGCGCTGGACTCCCTGCTGCCCCGGATCGTCGCCCACGACGACCTCCCGGCCGCGTCCTCCCTGAACGGCCTGCGCTGGACCGTGGGCGGAGTGGCAGGCCCCGCCCTCGCCGGTGTGGTCGTCGCGTACGCGGGCCTCGGCTGGGCCTACGCCGCCGACCTGCTGACCTTCGTCGTGTCGCTGGCGTTCATCGTCCGCATCGCCCCCTCCCCCGCCTCCCACGAATCCGCGAAGCCGGACCTGCGGGCCATCGCCGAGGGCGCCCGCTACGCCTGGAGCCGCAAGGAACTCCTCGGCACCTACGCCGTCGACCTCGCCGCGATGTTTCTGGCCATGCCCATGGCCGTCCTGCCCTTCCTCGCCGACGAGCTGCACGCCGAGTGGTCGCTCGGCCTGATGTACGCGACGTTCCCACTGGGCGCGCTGCTGGTCGGCGTCACCAGCGGCTGGACCTCGCGGGTCCACCGGCACGGCCGGATGGTGGTGCTGTCGGCCGCGCTGTGGGGTCTGACGGTCGCGGCCGCCGGGATCGTCGGCAACGTGTGGCTGGTGCTGCTGCTCCTGACCGTCGCCGGCGGCTGCGACATGGTCAGCGGGGTCTTCCGGGCCGCGATGTGGAACCAGACGATCCCCGACGAGCTGCGCGGCCGCCTCGCCGGGATCGAACTGCTGTCGTACTCGGTGGGTCCGCAGCTGGGCCAGGTCCGCGCGGGCGGGGTCGCCGCGTGGGCGGGCGTACGGACGTCCGTGTGGTCGGGCGGGGTGCTGTGCGCGGGCGCCATGGGGCTGCTGGCCCTGGGCCTGCCGGGGCTGATGCGCTACGACGCCCGGACCAACGTGCACGCGGTGCGGCTGCGCGAGCAGCGCGCCGCCACCGCGCCCACGCAGGTGTGATCAGTCCTCGTCGGCGCCCTTGTCACCGCCCGCGGAGGCGTCGTGCCAGCGCGGGTCGGTCTCCCACTCGAGGTTGCGTTCGGCCGCCGTCTCCATCGCGCGCCGGGCCTCCTCCGGGCTGGCGTACGGCCCGAAGCGGTCCTTGCCGGGGCACTCCGGGCCCTCTTCGACCTTCCGATGCTCCAGGCAGTAGTACCACTCGCCCGGCTTGCCGACGGTGCGCTTCTTGAACAGGGGCATGGACAGCTCCTCTCGCCACCGACATGTTCCCCCATGACCGCTGGTTAGACTCGCTGGCATGTCTGGCCAGTCGCTGCTCGTACCAGGGGAGCTGTCTCCCACCCGTTCGGTACCCGGAAACATCCGCCGCCCCGAGTACGTCGGCAAACCCGCGCCGACGCCGTACACCGGACCGGAGGTGCAGACCCCGGAGACGGTCGAGGCGATGCGCCGCGCCGGCCGCATCGCCGCGCAGGCGATGGAGGAGGCCGCGAAGATCATCGTGCCGGGCGTGACCACCGACCAGCTGGACAAGGTCGCGCACGACTACATGTGCGACCACGGTGCCTACCCCTCCACGCTCGGCTACCGCGGGTTCCCCAAGTCCCTGTGCACCTCGGTCAACGAGGTCATCTGCCACGGCATCCCGGACTCGACGGTCCTCAGGGACGGCGACATCGTCAACCTGGACGTGACGGCGTACATCGGCGGGGTGCACGGCGACAACAACGCCACTTATCTCGTGGGTGACGTGGACGAGGAGTCGCGGCTGCTGGTGGAGCGGACCCGGGAGTCCCTCAACCGGGCGATCAAGGCGGTCAAGCCGGGCCGGCAGATCAACATCATCGGCCGGGTCATCGAGTCGTACGCCAAGCGCTTCGGCTACGGGGTGGTACGGGACTTCACCGGGCACGGCATCAGTTCGTCGTTCCACTCGGGCCTGATCATCCCGCACTACGACAGCCCGCACGCGACGACCGTCATGCAGCCCGGCATGACGTTCACCATCGAGCCGATGCTGACGCTGGGCACGCACGAGTACGACATGTGGGACGACGGCTGGACGGTCGTGACGAAGGACCGCAGGCGGACGGCCCAGTTCGAGCACACACTGGTGGTGACGGACACGGGCGCGGAGATCCTGACGCTGCCCTGACCGGCGCCGAGCCCGCGTCCGAGCCCGCTCCCTGACGGGGGCGGGCTTTCTCTTGTACGCTTTTACCGACACCTTGTCGGCAACATTACCGACAGGCCGTCGGCAAGAGCATTGACTTAGGTAAGGCTTACCTTAGAGGATGCGCCCATGGACTCCTTCTCGACCCTCATCCGCACGGCGTCCCACGAGCAGCACGTGGAGGCGGAGACCTCGACGTTCATGAGCGACCTCCTCGGCGGTCGGCTGGGCGTGGCCGCGTACGCCCGGTACACCGAGCAACTGTGGTTCGTCTACGAGGCGTTGGAGAGCACGGCCGAACGACTGGCGGCGGACCCGGTGGCGGGGCCGTTCATCCGTCCCGAGCTGTTCCGGCTGGCCGCGCTGGAGCGGGACCTGGCCCATCTGCGGGGTCCCGGATGGCGGGCCGGAAGGAGCGCGCTCCCGGCGACGCGGGCCTACGCGGAGCGGATCCGGGAGTGCGCCGGGCGCTGGCCGGGCGGGTACGTCGCCCATCACTACACCCGCTATCTCGGCGACCTCTCCGGCGGGCAGATCATCCGCGACAAGGCGGAGAGGACATGGGGCTTCGCCAGGAAGGGGGACGGAGTCCGCTTCTACGTCTTCGAGGCGATCCCCAACCCCGCCGCGTTCAAGCGGGGTTACCGGGAACTGCTGGACGGGGTCGCCGCGGACGACCTGGAGAAGCAGCGGATCGTGACGGAGTGCAAGCAGGCGTTCGCCCTGAACACCGGGGTCTTCCGTGCCCTGGGCGAGGAGTTCCCGCTGTCCGCCTGACCCGGGGTCAGCGCTCCAGGAAGACCCGGCCGCCGATCTCCACCCAACCGTGCGGCTGCGGTGCCGTGAGGATCTGTGACCCGCTGCCCTGCGTGATGTTCAGTGCCCGCCCCAGCCGGTCGGTGAGGAGCAGCGCCGCCGCGCCCGTCGCCTCGTCCTCGTCGATGCCGTCACCCCGGCCCGGGAAGGCGCGGGCGCGGATCCGGCCGGCCGCCTCGTCCTCCCAGGCCCAGGCATAGATCCACTCACCCGGCGGCGGCACGTCGAGGGCGTCGACCTCGGCGGCGGTGGCGTACTGGCGCAGGGTGCGCGGCGGGGCCCACTCCGCGCGGGCCTCGATCCAGCTGAACTCGCCGTCCAGACGGGCCCCGACCACCCCGGCGGGTGTGACCAGTTCGGGCACGTCCAGCAGCCAGGCCGTGCCGACGCAGGGGTGACCGGCGAAGGGCAGGCGCAGGGTGGGAGTGTAGATGTCGATCACCCCGCGCTCGGGGTCGTCCACGAACACGGTCTCGCTGAAGCCGAGCTTGGCGGCCAGCTCCTGCCGGTCGCTCCGCTCGGGCATCACCGAGCCCTCGCGGACGACACCGAGTTCGTTGCCGTAGCCGCCGTTCGGCCCGCAGAAGACGCGGAGTACGTCGTAATCAGTCACTTGGGAATTGAAGCATCGCGTCACGGGCGAGCGCGTCCCAGGCGGGGGCGCCGCCCGGGAGGGGCCAGGAGCGGGTGGGGGCCGGCTCGTACGGCAGCGAGGACATGACGTCGCCGTACGCCCGTACCAGCGTGTCCCGCTGCCGCTCGGCACCGGGGTCGGCGGGGCGGGCGGCCAGCCGCTCCGTCCTCCGTTCGTGTCCCTGGGTCACCTCGTCGGCGGTCCGTCGCCAGTCCTCCTCGTCCGGCACCCGCGTCAGCACGACACAGGGCGGGGTCCGGCCTTCCGCGAGGGACGCGACGGCACGGTCGTGGCCGTCGAGGACCACCCAGCCGTCGAGGAGCGTGACCCACCACAGGAGAACCGGCGCGAGCGTGCCCTCGCGCGCGTGCTTCCGGTACACCCTCACCCGCGGATCGTCCTCCGGCGACAGCGGCCGCAGCGGCACGACGCCCTCCCAGCCGCCCGCACACCAGTCAAGGTGGCCGCCGGGCCAGTCCCGCAGGAAGTCACCCCACCAGACGTACGTCGGAAACCGGTGGCGCTCCCCGAGGAGCCAACGGCCCTCATGCAGCGGCCCGTCCTGCGGCGCCTCCTCCAGCCAACGCGCGTACTGGTGCACCCAGTTGCCCGGCCGACGCTGCCGCGCCGAGCGGGGCGGCGGCAGCGGCGAGCGGTAGCCCGCCAGCCGGTGCACGAAGAGCCCCTCCCGCGAGCAGCCACCCTGTTCCTCGCGGCCCAGCAGCACCGGTAGTTCCCCCTGCCGCAGTAGCAGCCGACCGCCGGGCGCGCACTCGAAGCGCAACGGCGGCGGACCGGGCCGGCCCCGCACGTCCAGCACCAGGCCGCCCGGCCCCAGCAGTTCCCTGTGCGATCTGTCCATGCAGGCCAGTCTCAGGGAGGGAACAGGGTGTCCGACAGCGGATTACCCCCGTGCGCCGGTCATGTCGCGGCCGAGGGCCCGTCGGTCGAGGCTTCTGTCTTGACCTCTCCTTTACCTTCCCTTGACGCCTGTTTTGAGCCGTCGAGATCAAGCCGTGTCTGTGACATTTCCGTGAGAGCTGAATCACCACCCGGGCGGGTATGGGTGAGGTAAGCCTCATGTAAGTTAGGCCAGCCTCACCACACCGTCCCCCGCTTGGAGCCTGCATGCGAGCCGCCCGACTCACCGTCACCGCCGCCGTCGCCACGGCGGCTTTGACCGCCCTCACGGCCTGCACGGCGAAGAGCGACGCCAAGGACGGCGACGCGATCCAGGTGACCGCAGCCGACTCCAAGTGCGAGACCTCCGCGAAGTCGGTCCCGGCCGGCCACGTCACGCTGAAGATCGAGAACAAGGGCTCCAAGGCGACCGAGGTCGAGATCCTGTTCCCGGACGACCGGATCGTCTCCGAGAAGGAGAACATCGGCCCGGGCACCAAGTACACGCTGACCGCCGAGGTGAAGGCGGGCTCGTACGAGATCGCCTGCGTCCCGGGCATGAAGGGCCGCGGCGTCCGGCAGAAGCTCACGGTCACCGGCTCCGGCAAGGTCGGCCGGCGCGACCCGCAGCTCGACAAGGCGGTCGCCGACTACCGCGAGTACGCCCAGGAGCAGGCGGACACCACCGTGCCGCTCGCCGAGACCTTCGCGAAGGCGATCAAGGCCGGCGACCTGGAGGCCGCCAAGAAGGCGTACGCCCCCTCGCGCCTCGGCTGGGAGCGCACCGAGCCGATCGCCGAGTCCTTCGGTGACATCGACCCCAAGACCGACACGCGCGCCGACGGTCTGGAGGCCGGCCAGAAGTGGACCGGCTGGCACCGCCTGGAGAAGGCCCTCTGGGAGGACAAGAAGATCGGTGACGAGGAGAAGACCCTCGCCGACCAGCTGGTGACCGACCTGAAGGACTGGCAGGGGCGGGTCGGCAAGGCCGAGATCACCCCGACCTCCATGGCCAACGGCGCCAAGGAGCTGCTGGACGAGGTCGCCACCGGCAAGGTCACCGGCGAGGAGGACCGCTACTCGCACACCGACCTGGTCGACTTCAAGGGCAACGTCGAGGGCGCGCAGAAGGCGTACGAGCTGCTGAAGCCGGTCGCGTCGAAGAACGACTCCGCGCTGACCACCGAGCTCGACAAGCAGTTCGGGGCGCTGAACACGCTGCTCGACAAGTACCGCGCCGACAAGAACGGGTACGACTTCGTCTCGTACGACAAGGTCACCAAGGACCAGCGCAAGGAGCTGTCGGACGCGGTCAACGCCCTCGCGGAGCCGCTGTCCAAGCTCGCCGCAGCGGTCGTGAAGTAGGAGAGGACGGCGATGACCGAGACCCAGGACAGCACCTCCCCCTCCCGTCGTGCGCTGATCGGCTGGGGCGGTGCCGGGCTCGCGCTCGGCGCCGCCGCGGCCGGCGGCGCGGTGGCCGCGGCCAAGACGGGCAACGACGTGGATCCGGCGGCCGCCGAGGTGGGTGCCGCCGTGGAGTTCCACGGCGCCCACCAGGCCGGCATCGCCACGCCGGTCCAGGACCGGCTGCACTTCGCCGCGTTCGACGTGAAGACCGAGGACCGCGCCGAGTTCGTGCAGATGCTGAAGGACTGGACCGAGGCCGCGCGCCGGATGACCGCCGGGAAGCCGGTCGGCGAGGGCGCGTACGGCGGACTGGCCGAGGCACCGCCGGACGACACCGGTGAGGCCCTGGGTCTGAAGCCCTCGCGGCTGACGCTCACCATCGGCTTCGGGCCGTCCCTCTTCGAGAAGTTCGGGCTGTCCGGCAAGCGGCCCGCGGCGCTGGTCGACCTGCCCCAGTTCCCGGGCGACAACCTCGACAGGACGCGCACCGGCGGCGACCTGTGCATCCAGGCCTGCGCGGACGACCCGCAGGTCGCCGTGCACGCCATCCGCAACCTGGCCCGCATCGGCTTCGGCAAGGTCGCCATCCGCTGGTCCCAGCTGGGCTTCGGCAAGACCTCGTCCACCACCCCGGACGCCCAGACGCCCCGCAACCTGATGGGGTTCAAGGACGGCACCCGCAACATCGCGGGCACCGAGACGGACCGGCTGAAGAAGTTCGTGTGGGCCGACGAGGGCGACGGCACGAAGTGGATGACCGGTGGGTCGTACCTCGTGGCCCGGCGCATCCGCATGCACATCGAGACCTGGGACCGGACCTCGCTGCAGGAGCAGGAGGACATCTTCGGCCGCGACAAGGGCGAGGGCGCCCCGGTCGGCAAGGCCAAGGAGCGTGACAAGCCGTTCCTGAAGGCGATGAAGCCGGACGCGCACGTGCGCCTCGCGCACCCCGACTCCAACGACGGGATCACCATCCTGCGCCGGGGCTACTCCTTCACCGACGGCACCGACGGCATGGGCCGTCTGGAGGCGGGCCTGTTCTTCCTCGCCTACCAGCGTGACGTGCGCAAGGGGTTCGTCCCGCTGCAGCGGCAGCTGTCGGCGAAGGACGCGCTCAACGAGTACATCCAGCACGTCGGTTCGGCCGTCTTCGCCGTTCCGCCCGGCGTCCGGGACAAGCACGACTGGTGGGGCCGCACGCTGTTCTCCGAGGAGGCATAGCCCGTGTTCTCCAACTACCTGATCGGCCTGCGCGAGGGCCTCGAGGCGTCGCTCGTCGTCTGCATCCTCATCGCCTACCTGGTGAAGACGGACCGCAGGGACGCCGTGAAGCCGATCTGGATCGGCATCGGCATCGCGGTCGCCATCGCGATGGGCTTCGGCTGCGCCCTCGAATTCGGCTCCCAGGAGCTGACGTTCGAGGCTCAGGAGGCGCTCGGCGGCTCCCTGTCGGTCATCGCGGTCGGCCTGGTGACGTGGATGGTGTTCTGGATGCGGCGCACCGCCCGGCACCTGAAGTCCGAGCTGCACGGGAAGCTGGACGCGGCCCTCGCCATGGGTACGGGCGCGCTGGTCGCCACCGCGTTCCTGGCCGTCGGCCGGGAGGGCCTGGAGACCGCCCTGTTCGTCTGGGCGTCGGTGCACGCGGCGAGCGACGGCACCCCGCGCCCGCTGGTCGGCGTGGCCCTCGGTCTCGCCACGGCGGTCCTCCTGGGCTGGCTGTTCTACCGGGGCGCGCTGCGGATCAACCTGGCCAAGTTCTTCACCTGGACCGGCGGCATGCTGGTCGTGGTCGCGGCGGGCGTGCTCGCGTACGGCTTCCACGACCTGCAGGAGGCCAACTGGATCCCGGGCATCCGGGATCTGGCCTTCGACATCAGCGGCACCATCGAGCCGGACAGCTGGTACGGCACGCTGCTGAAGGGCGTGTTCAACTTCCAGCCCGACCCGACCGTGGTCCAGGTCACGGTGTGGCTGCTGTACCTGATCCCGACACTCGCAATCTTCCTCGCCCCGGTAGGGTTCGCCTCCGGGAAGGGGAAGGTGAAGGCACCTCATGACCAGGGAACGCAGCCGTCGAAGGCTCCGCAGGCGTGACCGGAACGTGCTCATGGCGGTCTCGCTGACCGCCATGGCACTGACGGCGAGCGGATGCGTGGTGGTGCACGGGGAGCGCGAGATGCTCCCCGCCGCCACCCGCGCCGAGGCCGCCAAGGCGCTCACGCAGTTCACGGACGCGTACAACAGGGCCGACAAGGCCTACGACCGCTCCCTGGACGCGGACCACGTCACGGGCGCCCTCGCCGACATCGACGGCGCCCGGCTGAAGGCCGGGCACGCCAACAGCCCGTCGGGCAACGCGAACCACAGCCCGCTGGAGCTGACGGACGCGAAGTTCACGATCCCCAAGAAGGCCGGCTGGCCCCGCTGGTTCGTCGCGGACGCCAAGGGCAACAAGGCCGGGAACTTCCGCTGGCTGCTGGTGTTCACCCGGGACGACGTCGGCGGGCCCTGGCAGGTGGCGTATCTGACCCTGCTCGCGCCCGGTGACGTACCCCAGTTCAAGAAGGACGCGGACGGCTGGGGCGAGGCCGTGCCGGCCGGCTCCACGCAACTGGCGGTGCCGCCCGCCGACTTGAGCAAGGACTACACGGACTACCTGAAGAGCGGCGGCACGGCCTTCGCGAACGGCCGCAACACCAGCGGCTGGCGCACGGACCGCCAGAAGCTGGCGAAGAAGCCGGGCCTGGTCCGGCAGTTCATCGACGAGCCGCTGACCCACGGCGACTACGCGCCGCTCGCGCTGCGCACGGCGGACGGTGGGGCGCTGGTGTTCTTCACCACGCACCACTACGAGAAGCGGACCGCCGCCGCGGGAACCTCCGTGCCGTCCCCGAACAAGGACGTGCAGGCCCTGACCAAGGGCGAGGTCAAGCAGTCGCTCACGCTGGAGTTCATCTCCAACGAGGCCGCCCTCGACCCGGCGGGCAGTGGCCGGGTGTCGATCCTCGGACGGGTCCAGGGACTGACGGCCGCACAGGGCGAGTAGGCCCCCGCAGGCGGGCTCAGCGCCGCAGGGGCCAGGTGGCGTCCGCGTGGTCGGCCTCCGTGCCGACGTGGCGGGCGCAGGCGTCCGTGAGCGCCTCCAGCAGGCTCAGCGGGTCGGGCAGCGGATGCTCGGGGCCGCGGACCCAGCGCACCTGCTGGTCGTCGCCGGGCAGCCGGGCGGGCGGTACGAGGACGTAGGAGCCGCGGCAGTGCCAGCGCAGGCCCGGATGCTCGTCCATGGTCTCGGGGCGGCAGTCCAGCTCGCAGGGCCACCACTCGTCCTCGTCCTCGGGGGTGCCCCGGGTGAGGGTGAAGAACAGCATGCGGCCGTCGTCGCTCTCGGCGACCGGGCCGACCTCCACACCGGTGCCGAGCAGCCGGTCCAGTGCCTCCCGGCCCGCCTCCAGGGGCACGTCCAGGACGTCGTGCACCAGGCCGGTGGCGGTGATGAAGTTGGCCTGCGGCTGGTGCCGGGCCCAGCGCTCGATCTGCGCGGGGTCCGTCGTGGACTGCGTCTGCCAGGCGAACGACACCGGGTGCCGGGCCGGGGTGGGACAGCCGACGCGGTCGCAGGAACAGCGGTAGCCGGGGGCGGGGTACGCGGCGGGTGCGAGGGGCAGTCCCGCTGCGGCGACGGCGAGCAGCAGGGCCTCACGGCCGCCGACGTCGGCGACGGTCTCCTTCGGACGGCGTCCGAGCAGCCACTGGGAGAGTATGCCCTGTCGGCCCGTCCGGCCGCCGAACGTCGCGCTCATCTATCGCCTCGCCTCGCTGTTGTGCGGACAGCATGCCTTATCGTCCCATCTTCCGATGCTTCGGGGGGCCGGAGCGGGATCCGCGGGCGCGGGAGGAGAGGTGCCTCACAGCGCGTCATCGGGGGGCGAGTCCGTGCAGGGCGTAGTCGACCAGGGTGTCCGTGTAGTCGTAGGAGATCGGGCCCGTGCGCTGCAGCCAGCGCTGGGCCAGGGGGGAGACGAAGAGTTCCAGGGCGATGCGCGGGTCCGCGTCGGGGCGTACCGCGCCGGCGTCCTGGGCGGAGCGCAGCCGGTCGACGTACAGCTGGAGCTGGGGTTCGAGGAGCTGGGTGACGAACTCGCGGCCGAGCTGCTCGCTGACCACGCCCTCGGCGGCCAGCGCGCGGGCGGGCGCCTCGAAGCGCGGGTCGAGCAGCTCGTCGACGGTGGCCCGCAGCACCGCCTTGAGGTCGGCGGCGAGATCGCCGGTGTCCGGGATGGTGTACGGCTCCTGCCCCGCCGCCCGGGCCGCCTGCTCGCCGAGGTCGAGGAAGGCCTCCAGCAGCACGTCCGCCTTCGACCCCCACCACCGGTAGATCGTCTGCTTGCCGACCCCGGCCCGGGCGGCGATGCCCTCGACGGTGGTCTTCGGGTAGCCGACCTCGCCGACCAGGGCGAGGGCGGCGGCGTAGATCGCCCGACGGGACTTCTCGCTGCGGCGGGTGGCGTCGGGGGCAGGCTTCTTCACCATGGGTCGAAGCTAACAAGCGGCTACGACACCGGGCCCCGGGGCTCCGCGGAGTCCGGCGGCCACGGGTCCCCCCAGTCGGCGTCCCGGGCCGCCTTGTACAGGTCGCCGTGGCGTTTGGTGACCGTCGTGCGGCGCAGTTGCTCGTCGCTCTCGCACAGGTCGAGGAGGACCTGGCCCTTGCGGATCTGCGGGCGCCGGACCACCCGGGCGGGGGCGGGCCCGGCGGGCAGCCGGGTGGCGGCGACGTAGCTGAACTTCTCGTCCTCGTAGGCCAGGGAGCCGCCCTTGACCTGGCGGTGCAGGGAGGAGCGGCTGACCCGGGCCGAGAAGTGGCACCAGTCCGTGCCGGGGACGATGGGGCAGGCGGCGCTGTGCGGGCAGGGGGCGGCGATGCGGAATCCGGCGCGGATCAGGCGGTCGCGGGCCTCGATGACCCGGGCGTAGCCGGCGGGGGTGCCCGCCTCCACGATGACGACGGACTGCGCGGCGGCCGCGGCCGCGTCGACGAGGGCCGTGCGGTCGGCCTCGGCGAGTTCGTTGAGGACGTACGACACCGTGACGAGGTCGGCGCTCTCGAGGGTGAGCGCGGTGCCGATGCGGGCGCGCTGCCAGCGGGCGTCGCGCAGGGCCGGGTTGGCGGCGGCGATCTCCCGGCCGAGGGCGAGCGCGGGCTCGGCCCAGTCCAGCACGGTGACGCTGCGCTCGCCGGGCCAGGTGGCGGTGACGGCCCAGGTGGCGGCGCCGGTGCCACCGCCGACGTCGACGTGACTGGCGGGCGTCCAGTCGGGTACGGCCGCTGCGAACGCCTCCAGGGCCGAGTGGACCGCCTCGAAGGTGGCCGGCATGCGGTAGGCGGCGTAGGCGGCCACGTCGGCGCGGTCGCGGAGGATGGGGGCGTCGGTGGGGGTGGCCCCGCGGTAGTTGGCGATCAGGCGTTCCACGGCTGCGGCGGCCTGTCTGGGCGGAAGTCCGTCCAGGAGCGCGGCCAGGGAGGCGCGGAGGGTGTCGGTCGGGTCGGCCGGGGCGTTCACCCGGTGATTCTCTCAGCTACCCCGACCGGGTCGGAGCCACCTGGGGTCGGGCACCGCGTACGGCTCTCGCCAGGCGCGTGGCAGCGGCCGCCCTCGGCCTGCTGTCCGGTGATCGTCTGCGCGGGTGCACGGTGGTGGCCAGCAGCACCAGGAAGGTGTCCGTCGCCGGGTCCAGGACCAGTGAGGTGCCGGTGAAGCCGGTGTGGCCCGCCGCTCCCCTGCCCGCCAGCTCGCCCATGAACCACGGCTGATCCACGGCGAAGCCCAGGCCCGGCGGGGTCAGCAGGAGTTCCACGAAGTCGGGGCCGAGGATGCGCGCGGGGCCGTACGCGCCGCCCGCGAGCAGGGCGCGGCAGAAGACCGCGAGGTCGTGCGCGGTGGAGAAGAGGCCCGCGTGGCCCGCCACCCCGCGGAGCGCCCAGGCGTTCTCGTCGTGGACCACGCCCCGCAGCATCCCCCGGTCCGTCTTGGCCCACGGCCGCCGCTGGTCCTCGGTGGCCGCCGCACCGGGGCAGGGCCCGAAGGCGGTGGCGGTCATGCCGAGCGGGCGGGTGATGCCGTCCTCGACGAGGACGTCGAGGGTGCGGTCGGTGATCCGTTCCAGGACGAACTGGAGCAGGATCATGTTCAGGTCCGAGTAGAGGTACCTGCCGGGCTCGGCGGTGGGCGCCTCGGCGCGGAGCAGGGCGAGTCGGGCGGTGTCGTCCGGGCAGTCGTACAGCGGGAGTTCGGGCCGCAGCCCGGAGGTGTGGGTGAGCAGCTGCCGCACGGTGATGCCGTGTGCGGCGGCCGCGGTGAACTCGGGCAGGTAGGCGCCGATGCGGGCGTCCATGCCGAGGGTGCCGCGCTCGATCTGCTGCACGGCGGCGACCGAGGTGAAGAGTTTGGTGAGGGAGGCCAGGTCGAAGGGGGTGTCGACGGTCATCGGGACCCGGTCGGCGGGCGGCAGTGCGACGCCGGTGTCGGTCTCGGGGTCGTAGGAGGCGTGGCGGACGGCCCAGCCGGCGGCCTCGGCGACGGCGATCACGGGGCCGCGTCCGGCCATGACGACGGCACCGGTGGCCCAGGGGCGTGCTCCGGCGGTGAGGGCGTGCACCTCGGTGGACAGGTGCGCCAGTTCCGTGGGGTCGAGCCCGGCCCGTTCGGGTGGGCCGGCGCGCAGTTTCGGTGCGCTCAGTTGTCGTCTCCCTCCGACCTCGCACGTCTGTTCCAGGGACGGCACATTCCCATGAAGCAGGCCGCCGCTGCCAGTGCTCCCGCCAGTTGGACGACCGCCATGGGGACGGCGGTGTGTTCTCCGGCGACGCCGACGAGTGGGGAGGCGACCGCTCCGACGAGGAAGGAGGTGGTGCCGAGCAGGGCGGAGGCGGAGCCGGCGGCGTGCCGGGTGCGCAGCAGGGCGAGGGTCTGGGCGTTGGGCAGGGTGGGGCCCATCGCGGTCATCAGGACGAACAGGGCGGCGGCGATCGGGACCAGACCGACCTCGCCGAAGACGCCGGCGGACATCAGCAGCAGGGCGGTCGCGGCGAGCACGATCACCGTGAGCCCGGTGGCGATCACCTTGTCCAGGCTGACCCGGCCCACCAGCAGCTTGCCGTTGATCTGGCCGGCGACCACGAGGCCGACCGAGTTGAGCCCGAAGAGCAGGCTGAAGGTCTGCGGGGAGGCGCCGTAGATCTCCTGGACGACGAACGGCGAGGCGCTGATGTAGGCGAACAGCGCGGCGAAGGCGAAGCCACCGGTGAGCATGTAGCCGGCGAAGGGCAGGTCGGAGAGGAGGCCGCGCATCGTGCGCAGGGCCTCCCCGACTCCCCCGCCGTGCCGTTCGGCGGGCGGCAGCGTCTCGGGCAGCCGCAGCCAGACGAGCGCGGCGAGCGCGGCCCCGACCGCGGTGAGGGCGACGAACACGCCCCGCCAGTCCGTCACCCGCAGGATCTGCCCGCCGATCAGTGGGGCCACGATCGGCGCGGTGCCGGAGACCAGCATGAGGGTGGAGAAGAAGCGGGCCATGGCCACGCCGTCGTAGAGGTCGCGTACGACGGCCCGCGCGATGACGATTCCGGCCGCGCCCGCGAGGCCCTGCGCCAGCCGGAAGGCGACCAGCGTCTCGACGGTGGGCGCGAGGGCGCACAGGGCGGTGGCGAGAAGGTAGACGGCGAGGCCGGTCAGCAGCGGTCGGCGGCGGCCCCAGCGGTCGCTCATCGGGCCGACGACCAGCTGCCCGAGCGCCATGCCGGCCAGACAGGCGGTGAGGGTGAGTTGGACGGTGGCGGCGGGGGCGTGCAGGGAGCGGGTGACCTCCGGCAGGGACGGGAGGTACATGTCCATCGCGAGCGGGGGTGTGGCGGTGAGGCCGCCGAGGAGGAGGACGACGAGCAGGCCGGTGCGGCGGGTGGCCGCGGACGCGGACGGGACGGTGGTGGAGGGGTGCTCCGTTTCCGGTGTCGATGCCGCCGTGTGCTCGGGCATGGGCCCCTCCCTGGGTGAAACAACCGGCACCCATGCTCTCAGTTCGTACACACTGCCGAGGCACGCATGAGCGAGGGCGGGGCGGCCGGAGATGCGGCCACCACCCCCGTTAGCCGCATGGCGGACATCCGATTCCGCATGACGGACTTTCCGCCTACGCTGCGGAGTCATGACTGACAGGCAATCGAAGATCGCGGTGGTGACCGGCGCAGGCTCCGGCATCGGGCGGGCCGTCGCCGTGGAGCTGCTGCGGGCCGGCTGGTCGGTGGCACTGGCCGGCCGGCGCACCGAGACGCTGGAGGAGACGGCGGCCCTGGCACCCGGGGCCTCCTCGCTCGCCGTGCGCACCGACGTGTCCCGGCCCGAGGACGTGGAAGCCCTGTTCGCGGCGGCCGTGAAGCGGTTCGGGCGCATCGACCTGCTGTTCAACAACGCGGGGACGTCCGGTCCCGGCGGGGTGCCCGTCGAGGATCTGCCCTACGACGCCTGGCGGCACGTGGTGGACACCAACCTCAACGGGGCGTTCCTGTGCGCACAGGCGGCGTACCGGCGGATGAAGGGACAGGCCCCGCAGGGCGGCCGGATCATCAACAACGGCTCCATCTCCGCCCACACGCCCCGCCCGCACTCGGTCGCCTACACCGCGACCAAGCACGCCCTGACCGGTCTCACCAAGTCGCTGTCCCTCGACGGGCGGCCGTACCGGATCGCGGTCGGGCAGATCGACATCGGCAACGCGGCCACCGACATGACGGCCCGGATGCAGACCGGAGTGCTGCAGGCGAACGGGGAGACCGTCGCGGAACCGGTGATGGACGCGGCCGACGTGGCGCGCACCGTGCGGCACATGGCCGAGCTGCCGCTGGAGGCGAACGTGCAGTTCGTGACGGTGCTGGCGACGGCGATGCCCTATGTCGGGCGAGGCTGAGGGCGGCGTCGAGGGCGGCATCGAGGGCGAGGCCGGGCAGGGGTGGGACCCGGCGCCCCAGCTTCCACAAGCGGAGTTTCAACGTCCGCACTATTGCGGCCGGTCGGCCGCATATGCTCAACTTTCCTCCACGAGAGCTTCACACTTGGAGCACGGAGGTTCCGTAGCCACACCGAGGGGGGAGTCGGCAGCCGTTCCACCGGACCGGAGTTGGGGGTGGGCCTCGCGTGGGACCGCGAGGTACACACCGGTCGGTGGAACGGCTGCCGCGGCATGCCGTCGGGCGGCTCAGCGCCGGTGCCGTCCCCCGGGCTCGCTCTCCGGTTCCGGCCGGACGTCGGCCGTTTTCGTCCGGGAGATGCGCCGCCGCAGCGCCCACGCGCCCGCGCCCAGCAGTGCCGCCGTACCCGCGGCGCCCTCCGCCAGCCGCCACGTCGTGGGGTGCCCGGACGCCGAGCCGGGAGCCCCGGCCGCGGCCCGGGCCGTCTTCCGCGTGGGCGCCTGACTCGCGCCCGCCCCGCCCTCGCTGACCGGTTCGACGAGCGTGCCCACCGCCTGCGCCGAACGCCCGCGCCCGAAGCCCCAGTCGAGCAGCGCGGCGGTCTGTTCGTAGACGGCGTTGCTGCCCTCGACGGGATGCATCACGGTGACCAGCAGGGTCCGGCCGCCCCGGGTGGCCGCGCCGGTGAAGGTGTTGCCGGCGTGGCTGGTGTAGCCGTTCTTCACACCGATCAGGCCCTCGTACGTGCCCAGCCCCCACGCCCCCGTGAGCAGGCGGTCGGTGTTCTGGATCTGGAAGGTCTTCTTGCCGCCCGCCGGGAAGTCGGCGGTCCGCGTGCCGCAGTAGCCACGGAAGTCGGCGTCCTTGAGGCCGTGCCGGGCGAAGAGCGTGAGGTCGTACGCCGAGGAGAGCTGGCCCCTGTGGTCGAAGCCGTCCGGGCTGACCACATGGGTGTCCAGGGCCTGCAGGTCCTCGGCCTTGGCCTGCATCTCGGCGACCGTCCCGGCGACGCCGCCGTTCATGTGCGCGAGCACGTGCACCGCGTCGTTGCCGGAGCGCAGGAACACGCCCTGCCACAGCTGCTCGACGGTGTAGGTGAGGCCGGGCTTGATGCCGACGAGGCTGGAGCCGGCCGGAATGTCCGCGAGGTCCGCGTCGGTGACCTTGTACCGCTCGGTCCGCTCGAACTTCTTCAGCACGGTGTCCGCGAACAGCATCTTCAGCGTGGACGCGGGTGCCAGGCGCCGGTGTGCGTTGAAGGAGGCGAGCACCTCGCCGCTCTCGCAGTCGGCGACCAGCCACGAGCGGGCGGTCAGCTTCCCGGGCAGGCCGCCGGCGCCGCGCACCTGGACTCCGGTACGGGCCAGCCGCTCACCGCCTATGACGGTCGCGGCAGAGGCGGGGGCGGCTGCGGACAGGGGGAGGGCGGCGGCCGTCAGCCCTAGGACGGCACGTCGGCTGATCCGGGAACATTCACGCACCCCGGGACCGTACACCGCATCCAACAGGCGTTTCCTTGCAGGAGACTCTCTGCCGTACGGAATTTGCCGTCTTATGAAAATTTGATCACCTACCCCGCTTTCTCAGCTCTGGCACATCTCTTACTCAGTGCGCCGCAAAGGTTCCTCCCTAGCTTGTGGCCGCGCCCACAGCGGGCGCCGAGAACCTTCGAGGAACGGGATGTTTGGCATCTATCTCAAGCGAGAGCTGAGCCGGCGCAAGAAGGCCGCTCTGGTCATCGCGATGGGTCTGGCGCTCGGAATCGCGCTGGTCATCACCGTCAACTCGGTGTCGGCCGGCATGACGCAGGCGCAGGACAAGGTCCTGAAGTCGCTGTACGGCCTCGGCACCGACATGACCGTCACCAAGGCCCGGTCGGCCCCGAAGGCGGGCAGCTCGCAGGGCCCGAACTTCTCGTTCGACGCCAAGTCGAGCAGCAAGACCTCGCAGAGTTCGGACCGGGTGATGACGCAGGGTGGTCAGGCCCTGAAGTCCTCGCTGGTCGAGCAGGTCGCCGCGCAGAAGGGCGTGGCGAGCGCGGTCGGCGCCCTCTCCCTGAACGTCACCAAGGTCGACGGCTCCTTCACCCAGGGCAAGGCGCAGTCGTCCAGCGGCAGCGGTCAGCAGCAGGGCGGGCCGGGCGGCAGCGGTGGCGGCAGCGGGCAGCCGCAGGTGCAGGGCGGCGGCGCCGACTTCAACGTCAACAGCTACTCGGTGGCCGGCGTCGACGTCACCGACCAGGCCCTCGGCCCGCTGGCCACGTCGAAGATCACCTCCGGGAAGACCTTCACCTCGGCGCAGACCGACGCGAAGGTCGCGGTGGTCAGTACGTCGTACGCCAAGGAGAAGAAGTACAAGGTCGGCTCGACCTTCAAGATCTCCGGCACCACGTACACGGTCATCGGCATCGCCACCCCGGACAGCAGCGAGTCCACCACCGACGTCTACCTGCCGCTGAAGCAGGCCCAGTCGCTCGGTGACGCCAAGAACCAGGTCACCACGATCTACGTCAAGGCGACCGACTCGCAGCAGATCTCCACGGTCAAGAAGACGATCCAGAGCAACATCTCCGGTACGACGGTCACCACCTCCTCCGACCTGGCTTCCACCGTCTCCGGCTCACTGTCCACGGCCTCCGACCTGGCCGGCAGCGTCGGCAAGTGGCTCTCCCTGACCGTCCTGGTCGCCGCCTTCCTGGTGGCCGCGCTGCTCACCTCCTCGGCCGTCTCCCGCCGGGTGCGGGAGTTCGGCACGCTGAAGGCGCTCGGCTGGCCGAGCCGCAGGGTGACCCGGCAGGTGGTCGGCGAGTCCATGGTCAACGGCCTGGTCGGCGGCGGCCTCGGCATCGCGCTGGGCCTCGCGGCCGCCTACACGGTCACCGCGGTCAGCCCGAAGCTGACCGCACAGCTCGGCAGCACCGGTGGTGGCATGGGCGGCCCGGGCGGCGGCATGGGCGGCCCCGGCCGGCAGTCCACCACGAACACCCTGGAGATCGCGCTGTCCGCGCCCGTTTCCCCGACCACCATCGCCCTCGCCGTCGGACTCGCGGTGGCCGGCGGTCTGATCGCCGGCGCCATGGGCGGCTGGCGCGCCTCCCGGATGCGCCCGGCCGACGCCCTGCGCAGCGTCTCCTGACCCCCTTCTTCACTCACGGAGCACCCATGTACAGACTCACCGGCGTCACCAAGCGGTACACGCGGGGCAAGGAGACGGTGGAGGCGCTGCGCGGCGTCGACCTCACCATCGCCGACGGCGACCAGGTCGTCATCCAGGGCCCGACGGGCGGCGGCAAGTCCACCCTGCTGCAGATGATCGGCGGGCTCGACCGCCCCTCCGCCGGCAGTGTCGAGCTGGACGGCGTCGACCTCGCCACGATCAGCGAGGCCCGGCTGACCCGGCTGCGCGCCGAGAAGATCGGCATCATCTTCCAGGCGTTCAATCTCATCCCGACGCTCACCGCTCAGGAGAACGTCGAGACCGCCCTCGTCCCGCTCGGGGTCAAGCCCGCCGAGCGCCGGGAACGGGCGGCCGAGGCACTGCGCTCGGTCGGTCTCGGCGAGCGCCTCACGCACGTGCCCTCCGAGATGTCCGGCGGCCAGCAGCAGCGCGTCGCCATCGCCCGTGCGCTGGTGAAGAACCCGAAGGTGCTGCTCGCCGACGAGCCCACCGGCAACCTCGACGAGGGCACCCGCGACGACATCATGGCCCTGCTGGAGGGCCTGTGGCGGGAGCACGGGCTGACCTTCGTCCTGGTCACCCATGACTCCTCCATCGCCCGCCGCGCGCCGCGCCTGGCCACCATCAGGGCGGGTCGGATCACGCTCACCGAGCAAGGCGGCGGCACGGCACGGCAGCAGGCGTACGGCCGGTACGCCCAGGAGCAGTACGCGCAGCAGCAGTACGGCGGTCACGGCTCCTGACCCCGCCGCACGGCCCGTCGGGGCCGCTCAGCGCCCGAGCAGGCGGTCGACCTCGGCCAACTGCCCGGCGTCGAGCGGCCCTTTCGCGATCGCGCCCGCGTTCTGCTCGGCCTGGGCGACGGTGCGGAAGCCGGGGATCGGCACGGTGCGCGGGCTGCGTGCCCACAGCCAGGCCAGGGCGCCCTGGCCGAGGGTGCGGCCGTCGCTGGTGAGGATCTCGCGCAGCGCCTCGATACGGCCCAGCCACGCGGGGTCGGCACCGGAGCCGTCACCCCCGAACCCTTCCAGCCAGGTCGGCGGCCTGCTGCGGATGTCCCCCGCCTCGAGTGGCTCGCGCCGCTTCCCGGTCAGCAGCCCCATGGCGAGCGGGCTCCGGTCGACGCTCGCCAGCTCCAGCCGCTCGCACAGCTCCACGAGCTGCGGCGCGTCCTGGAGCACGTTGAGCCGGTGCTGTACGGCCGTGCAGTGCGTGCCCTTCGCGAAGACGGCGGCGCGCTCGGGGTCGTCGGTGCTCCACCCGTACGCGCGGACGAGCCCCTCGGCGACCAACTCCTCGCACAGGTCCCGGAGTTCGGCCGCCCGGTGCGGATCGGCGTCGGAGAGGTGCAGCTGGTACAGGTCGACGTGGTCGGTGCCGAGGCGGCGCAGGGAGGCGGTGAGGGCGCGGCGCGCGTACTCCGGGGTGTCGTCGGTGCCGGTGAGGGTGCGGGTGTCCGGGTCGAAGACGTTGCCCCACTTGGTGGCGATGACGACCTGGTCCCGCCGCCCGCCCAGAGCGCGGCCCAGGACCTCCTCGCTGTGCCCGGTGCCGTAGACGTCGGCGGTGTCGAAGAAAGTGACGCCGAGGTCGAGGGCACGGTGCACGGCCCGCACGGACTCCTCGTCGTCGGCCTTGCCCCAGCCGAGGGGCTGTCCGTCGGCAGCCTGCCACTCGCCGCCGACAGCCCAGCACCCGAAGCCGAGGGCGCTCACTTCGATACCGCTGCGTCCCAGTGTCCTGCTGGTGGTCTCCATGCCCGGGAACGCTAGGAGTTGAAGTGCACACGAAGGCAAGCCCCGGTACGGCCGGGCTATGCCTGCCCGGTCTCGAAGCGGGAGATCCTGCCGTCGTCCTCGACCTCGAAGTGCCAGCGGGTGCGCATCTCGCCCCAGGTGTCGTTGCGGTAGCGGGCGATGAGGTCGCGGCCGCCCCGGGACTCGTTGTCGACCTCCAGGTGACCGTGGGAGGAGAAGATCTCCCGGTCGATCCAATCGGCGAGGTCCCGGTCGGCGCCGTCGTCGGACATCGTCGCGTCGGGCGAGAGGAGGGACAGGAAGCCCTCGCGGTCGTGGGAGTTGACGGCGCTGACGAAGGCCCGGACGGCCGGATCGCTGAGCTTGGCTGGCTGAATCGTCATGGCGCCAGGCTCACACCGCTCCCCGGGACCCGCCACCCGAACGCCCTCCGCGGCGGGCCCGTCGGGGTCCGGGATGCGACGGTGGAGAGGCGGGAGGGACCTGTCCGCCTGGCTGCATGGGAGTCACCGTGACCTGTTACGACCGACGCGATCTGGGCCTGCTGCTGCTCCGGCTGGGCACCGGCGGGGTGCTCGCCGCGCACGGCACGCAGAAACTGTTCGGCTGGTTCGGCGGACACGGCCTGGAAGGCACCGGCCAGTTCATGGAGTCCGTCGGCTTCGCGCCGGGCCGGGCGAGCGCGACGGCGGCGGGGCTGGCGGAGGCGGGCGGCGGCACGCTGCTGGCGCTGGGCCTCGCGACCCCGGCGGCGGGCGCGGCGGCGGCCGGCGCGATGGCCGGGGCCGCGGCGGTGCACATGCCCAACGGCTTCTTCGCCCAGTCGGGTGGTTACGAGTACGCGGCCACGCTGGGCCTGAACGCGGCCGGCCTCGCCGTCACCGGACCGGGCCGCCTCTCCCTCGACCACGCGCTCGGCCATGTGTTCGACCAGGGCTGGATGGTCCCGGTGGCCCTCGGCGTGACGGCGGCGGTCACGGCGGTGGTGGTGGGGGCGCGGAACCGGCGGGTGCGGCAGAAGACGGTGGGCGAGCAGGAGGTGCTGTTCGAGGACTAGACCAGGACTAGACCCTGTCGGGCGGATCATGCCGGAATCGCGGGGCCCGGCACGCCCGGGTCTTCCCGGACCAGCTCGGGTGCCCCCGCGGTGAGCGGGGACACCCGGTGGGTCAGGAGGCGAAGGTGTCGTTCTCCTCGCGGGCCCTGACCACGGCGTGGGCCAGGTCGTCCAGCAGGTCGCGCAGGGCGGCCAGGGTCGGCTCGTCCGTGACCCTGCCGTCCGCGATCTTCCGTGTGGCCTGCGGGATGCGCAGGTCCTGCGGGATCACCTGAGCGCCCATCACGGTGAGGGTCTGGGCCAGCCAGGCGCGGGCGTGGTCGCCGCCGGTCACCGCAGGGGATGCGCTCGCCAGGGCCACCGGCTTGTCGGCTGTCTCACCTCCGCCGACCATCCACTCCAGGGCGTTCTTCAGCACGCCGGAGGTTCCGTGGGCGTACTCGGGGGTCACGATCAGCAGACCGTCCGACGCGCCGACCGCGGACCGCAGTTCCGCCACGGTCGAAGGCAGCGCGGTCTCCTCGACGTCGGCGTTGAAGAAGGGCAGGCGGCCCAGGTCCGGCTCGACGACGAGTTCCCGCGGAGGGATCGTCAGGTCCACCGCCGAGCGCAGCACGGCCGCGTTCAGCGACCCGGATCGCAGACTTCCGCACAGACCGAGAATCTTCATGTCGATCAGCCTACGTTCCTGAAGGTCACCGGCAGGGAGGAAAGAGCGCGGGAGACGGTGGACGGGCGGTACGCCGGCTCACCGTCCAGGGCCAGGCCGTCGCCCTGCGCACGCTGACGCCGGACGCGCGAGAGGTGTTCGGCCGGCATCTGCAGCGGGTACGGGAGCGCCCGCTCACTCCGCCGGCGTGAGCCGTTTGATCGGTGCAGGACACACGTCGCCACGCGCCGGTGCTGCAACACACGCACACAACCATCGTTTCTGCATGTCAGCAGTCTGTGTCCTGATCACTCAATCGCGGCAGATCAAACGCAACCCTGCAACGGCCTGCCGCAGGACCCGGTTGTCCCGAGTGCTTCACCGTGAGATCACCGGGAGGAACCGCCTTGGCCAGGTATCACCTCACACGCCTCACCACGGCTCTGGCCGCGGCAGGCGCCCTGGTCCTCGCCTCGCCGACGGGCGCGCACGCCACTGCGATCGGATCAACTCCCGTGCACACCTTCGAGTACAGCGTGGGCGGCGCAACGGTGAAGGTCCCGACCGGCTGCATGTTCACACACATCGTTCGCGGCGTTGGCAGGAAGATCACCTATCAGAACGCCGACGTCGACTGCGCCTTCGTCGCGGCCCTCGGCAGCGGATTCTGCAACTGGCGCATCGACTTCACCTACGCGGACACCACCAATCGGAGATGTCACACCTCACGCGGGAAGACGCACAGTGAGTGCAAGATCGACCCGATGCGGAGCAACTCTCCCCGGACGTTGCCTCGTTATGGCAAGGCGTGCGCGCAGCTCTACGTCAACGGGTGCGCCGCGTGAGTCAGTGCCACCACATCACGAAGTGAGTCCTTCATGGTCGAGCAACAGCAGAGGAAGAACGCGGACCAGGTAGGGGAAACACGGCGGCACCGAGCCGGGATCGCCGCGTTCTTCGGGTGCCTCGTCGCCACGCTCGCCTTTTTCGCCTTCTGCCCCGGGCTGCCCCACGTCATCGACTGGGGAGCCGTCCTCGCGGCCATCGCCGTGGGCGCGCTTGCCCGATGGTCTTGTCAGTCGTGGATGGCGAGGAGGGCACGTGAGGCGCCTGAAGGTCTGTGATCACCTCGGTGGAGCCATGAGGTCCGGCAGCGGGGACTCCTGAAAGGGCATGAGGGTCACAGAAGAAGGGCGCCCTGGGTGCCGGGTGCCGGGTGCCGGGTGCCGGTCGAGTCTGCTGGTCGAGATGCCCGTACGGTGACTGCGCGACGTTTGCGAGGCCACTGGCGTTTGGAGGAGTCATGTCCCACGAGGTCGAGGACCGTCAGTGGACGGAAGGCGGGCCCGGCTTCGACCGGCGGTTGCGGACCGACTGCCCGTTCTGCCGGATCGTGCGCGGTGTCGCACCCGCCCATGTGGTGCGCGACTGGACGGACACGCTGGCGATCACGCCTCGGGGCGGAGGTGTCACCCCCGGGCACGTACTGGTGCTTCCGAAGACGCACGTTCCCGACGTGGCCGCCGACCCGGCCGTCTCCGCGACCACGATGCGGCACGCCGCCGAACTCGCCGCCGAAGTGGGCGACTGCAACGTCATCACCTCGCGGGGCGCGGCGGCCACCCAGACCGTTCGGCATCTGCACGTCCACGTGGTGCCGCGGCGGCAGGGAGACGGGATCCTGTTGCCCTGGACCACCCCGCAGGAGGGTAGCGGCTCGGGCCGTCCGGGCCGGGAGCGGCGGCCCTGGACGATGGGTCCGGCCGAGCGCTGAGCTCAGCTCAGCTCAGAAAGATGATCAGCAGGGTGTCGGCGGTCGCGAGCACGCCGTAGCAGAAGAGCATCGGCCGGGAGAGCAGCACCGCGGACCAGGGAACGGGGCCGCCGTACCGCTCGGCGTCCATGGTGAACGCGGGTGGCGGGTCGTCAAGACGGTGGGCGACCTTCTCGTAGACGGCACGGAACAGCCGCTCCTGACGGAGGTAGTAGCCGTCGAGCAACCAGAAACCGACCGCCACCGCGACCGCCACCGGGACCGGTCGCCAGCCCGGGCTGCGCGCTGCCGCGGCGACCAGCACGCTGTTGACGGTGATGCACCAGCCCTTGATCAGGAAGGAGTTGTTGCTGAGCCGGCTGATCACGCTCTGCAGGAGCTCCAGGTGCTTGAGCTCCTGCTCGTCGAGGCGGCGGTGTGCGCTCATGCCTCCGGCGCCCCCTCCTCGGCAGGCGGGGCGGTGTCCGGCAGTTCGAACTGGGTGTTGAGTTCCTCGACCGTGTCCTCCAGCCAGTTCTCCAGCAGACTCGGGTCGTACCGCCTCAGCAGGCCCTCGCCGTGGTCGAGGACCTCCAGTTGCAGCCGCGGTGTCGCGGGGCCGCCGTGCTCCTCGTCGGACGGCCACGCGTACTCCCGCAGCGGCAGTTCCAGCATTCCGGCGACACCGGTGTCGGCGCGCTCCTCCACGATCGCGGCACAGGCGTCGTCCACGGCGTGGTGCGCGTCGGTCCGGGCCTGTTCGAGGGCGGCGCGCAACCGGTGCCAGGAGACGCTGTGCGCGGCGAGCAGCCGTCGCGCGTGCGGAACCAGCACGTCCACGCTCTTCTGGGCGGCTGCTGCGGAGTTCTTCGCCTCCTTGTCGCTCTCCGCGTACGGATTGTGCGCGAGGACCGTGGTCACCAGGGTGGCGAGGGCGAGCGCGGTGACGAGGAAGACCGCCATGACGTCGCCGCCGGCCCCGAAGTCGGAGAAGTTGGCCTGCTGCGCCCGGGAGTGCGCGGTGACGCCGAGCAGGGCGATCAGCGTGAGATTGGCCAGGACAGGCAGGACGAGGCCCGGCCAAGGCAGGTCGTCGGGGCGCCGGGTCTCCACCCGCGGGCCCTCCTTGCGCCACCAGTGCCGCCAGGCCTCCTTCGGGCCGCGCAGCACGCGCTCGGTGCGCCGGCCGCTGCGCACCTGCAGGCGGAACAGCGAGGCACCGAGCAGATGGCCCAGCCCGAGCTGGAGACCGGCCACGCCGATCGCGACCAGGTAGCTGAGGCCGTACACGAAGTCGTGCCAGGCGCCGCCCGGCCCGACGCTCAGGACCTGCGCCGTGGCGCTGCCGACGAACGGGAAGTCGAACAGAGCGCTGAGCGTGACCATGATCCATCGCAGCCACGACCACGGCCGGCGGCCGCGGCGGAGCCCCTCCGGTCCGTCCTCGGTGTGCCGGGCACGCACCGCGCCGACCTGGCGCCGTGCCTCGCCCGCCGCCCGGCCGACCGTGAGCCGTTCCACCGCGTCGATCGCCGTCAGCGCGTCCTGGAACGTCTCCAGGAGTTTCGTCCCCAGCTCCCCGAGCCTGTCCTGGGCTTTGCTGAGGCCGGTGTTGGCCCGTGTGAACGCCCGCATCAGCAGGGCGCGTTCGCGGCTGTCCACCGGGTCGACAGGGCGTCCGGACGGACGGCGGCCGAGGGGGGCGTCGGCGGGTCGGGTGTACTTGGGGCAGGGTATGGGCGCGTCCCGAGGGCCGCCCTGCTGCCCCGCGCCGTTGCTTCCGTTGACTTTCATCTGGGGATGTCCCGCCTCACTTCGTGATGATCCTGACCTCCACGCGGCGGTCGCACTGCAACCGCTGCTGCCGGGACATGGATGCCGCGGCCTTGTCCCCGGGGCAGCCCGGTGACCGGCCCCGGCCGTGCGCCTCCACCCGCGACGCGGGCACCCCGTGCTCGACCAGCACCTTCGCCACGGCATCCGCGCGGGCCCGGGAGAGCGACTGGTCGTTGGCGGTCCCGCCGCGCGGATCGACGTACCCGTCGACCACGACCCGGTCGAGCGCCCCTCTGCGCAGGGTGTTGTCGGCGAGGGCGGCGAGCAGGGGCAGTGCCTTGGGGCGCACGCGCGCGGAGTCGGTGTCGAACAGGGCCGTGCCCGACAACGAGAACGTCCGGGGGCCGTCGTCGCCGAACCGCACCACCGGGTCGTCCGGGAAGGAGCCACCGGACTCCTTGCCGGGCTCGTTCCCCTCGGCCACCGGGGCGTTGTCGACGGTGCAGGCCCCGTGGGCGGCACCCGAGCGTTCGCACAGAGTCGTCCACAGCTTGGCCAGCCACGCCCGCTGCCCCCGGTTCGCCGAGGGCTGGCGGCCGGTGGAGCGGCCGAGGCCGACGAACGTGACGTGGGCGCCGCGCAGATCGGGGAGTTCCCCGAACTCGCCCTCTGAGTCGCACACGGAGACGACCGACGTGAGTTCCGGTGCCGATCCGAACTGCGCGGAACGCAGGTTCGCGCAGCCGTCGGTGGACAGCCCGTCGCTCAGCACCAGCAGCCGTCGCTCGCCCCGCACGCCGTCGAACAGGTCCGCTCCCGCCGCGAGGGCGCCGAGGACGTCGGTGCCGCCGGCGGCGGGCTTCTTGTGCTGGGCCGCCGCGATGTCGTCCCGGAGGCACTGGTTCGCGTCCTCGCGGTTGCCCTCCTGGTTGCCCGGGTTGGGGTTGCTCCTGCGCCAGGAGGCCGGCTGCCGCTGCACGGTCCACTCGACGTCTGCGTCGGGGCCGCCGAACGTGCCGATGGAGACGACCTGGTCGTTCTTGTCGTTCTTGGCGAGCAGGTCGCCGACCATCCGGCCGTAGTCGAGGCCCGGGGCGCCGGATCCCGTGCCGTGCACGGACCGCGAGCCGTCGACCAGCACCACGGTGCTGTCGGCGCCGGCGGCCGGGGTCTGCTTCTTCATCCAGCCGCACCCGGCCCTGGGGTCGTCCGACCCGCAGCCGGCGAGGCCGCCGGCGAGCAGGGCGAGACCGGCCAGGGCACCGACGGCCCGGGCAGCGGCGGACCTGCGGACCGTACGGCGGGACGGGCCACGGGTGCCGCAGGGTTCGCCGTGCCGGCGGTGCCGCTGTCCGGCGCTCACCTGTCCGGTCCCTCGGCGGCGACGGCGTTCTCGACCCAGGAGAACGGGCCGACGCCCATCTCCCGGCAGAACGCGCTGAGCGCCTTGTCGTAGGCGTCGGCGAACTCGAAGAGGCCGGCCTCCCGGTGGCTGCCGCTCGCTCCGTCGAGCGCCGCGCGCAGCGCGTCGATGGTCGTACGCCGGTACTGGCGCAGGCCCTCCATCACCTTGCGGAACTCCTGGTCGGCGAAGGCGGCCGCGAACGGCACCAGCAGGCGCCGTTGATGCGCGTCGAGCTCGCCGAGCAGCTCCAGGTCGCTGATCACCTTCAGCCAGGCCTCGGTGAGCGTCCGGGCCCGTTCCGCCCTGACCAGGCCCAGCCGCTCCGTCTCCCTGAGCGTCAACTCGTCCAAGTGGTGCGGCAGTACGTGCTCACGCAGCGCCGGGTCGACCCGCACCCGTACCGAGGGCGTGCAGCGGATGCGGCCGCTGGTGTCGTCGAAGCACCAGTTGCCCTCGGTCAGCAGCGCCGCGTTGACCGCCGCCTCGGCGGCGACCGGGTCGGCAGGGTCGCAGGCGCGCGCCGCCGACCAGGCGACCCGGATCAGCTCCTCGCGGGCCGTCTCCTCGTGCTCCGGCACACGTGACTTCAGCGTGTCCCGGGACATCTCCTGGCTGCTCCACTGGAGGGTGGGGAAGACCTCGAAGGAGAACACGTCGCCGTGGGCAGCCATGGACAGCGGGGTTTTCTGTGGCCGCGACTGCACGTACACGTCCTTGGGCCGGGTCACCGGCGCGGAGGCGTCCGCGTCGGACCCGGTGGTCTCCGTCTCCTGCGGGGAGGGGTCGTCGTGTTTGGAGCGCCACCACACGCGGATCGAATCGCGCACCGTGGCGAGCAGGCCCTTGGGCCGTCGTCCCATGGCTGGTCCTCCTTGAATTGCGGTCGGGTGTCGGATGTCGGGGTGCAAAACCCTGGGGCGGGTCCCGCACGAGGGTCGAGGGCGGGCGGGGCTTCAGAGCCGGCTGAGCGTCAGCAGCAGCTGCGCCACGCACCTGGCATCCGGCTGCAGCCGGGCCCACCGGCGCAGATGGAAGGCGGCACGGTTGCCGAGCCGGGGCAGGCACACCCGGGGCACGAACTTCTCGAGGAACCGGGCGAGTTCCTCGTCCTCGTCGGCGGCCAGCAGCCACTGCCGCAGCAGCTGCCATGCCCGTCCGGAGTGCGCCGGCTCGATGAGTGCGCGCCGCCACAGCAGCAGGAGGGTCTCCTCGCGCTCGGCGTCGGCCATCGCCTGCTGGGCGAGCCTCGGCCGGGACGGCAGCTCCGGTCCGACGGCGAACGGGCCGATGACGAGCAGGGCACGGGCCGCGTGCCGGGGGAGGTTGGCGTTGCGCGAACGGACCCACCGGCCGAGCGCCTCGGCGACCGGCTCGGCCCCGCCGGGAGCGAAGAACAACGCGGCGGTCGAGTAGGCGACGGAGGCGTAGAGGACCAGCTCCGGCCGTCCGGCGAGCGCCTCCAGGGCCGGCAGGGTGCCCGGTACTTCCCCGGTGCCCACCGGAGTGCCGTAGGCGCGTGCCGCGCTGTCCTGGAATTCGGTCCTGGGACTGCGGGCCCAGTCGGCGACCTGCTTCTCGATGCGTTCCGTCAGCCAGGGCCGATCGGCCGCCCGCGCGACGGCCATGGCCAGGGCCGCGCACCGCCGGTCGGTCATCCACTTGCTGACCGCCCAGAGCTTGACCAGGTCCCGGTAGACGCTGTCGAAGTCGTGCCGCAGCAGATGGCCGGCGATCACCGCGGCTCGCGTCCGGACCCGCTCCAGGTCGTCGCGCGCCAGCTTCTTCAGGCACTCCACCATCGGTTCACGCAGCCATGGCAGGTCGTGCCAGATGACCTCCGCGACGGCCGGCATCAGCTCCGGATCCGCGATCCGGGCGCGGCGCGGGTTGTCGGACAGGCCGGTGCCGGGTGCGGCGGCGATGCCGGTGCCGGGCGGCACCAGGCGGTCGAGGTCCGCTTCGAAGACCTGACGGGCGGGCACCGTGTCCCGGTTCTCGGCACGCAGCACCTCGGTGCTCAGTACCGCGCCCATCCGGATGACGTCGGACAGCGGCAGGTCGTGGCCGAGGACGTAGACGATGCGTAGCGCCTGCTGGTGCGGATCGATCACCGGTGCGGACGTCTGCGGCTGTGGCGGTTTCAGGTACCGCCTCGCCACGCTTCTCAGGTCTCCGTGGGGTGTGTCGAGGAGAGTGTCGAGTGTCTCCGCGGGTTCGTGCAGGCATGCGGCGAGGTCCCGGGCGAATCGGGTGACCCAGTCGACCGAGGCGGCCGTGGCGAGCGCCGCCTGTGTCCGCGGGTCCTGCAGGATCCGGTCCTTGAACTCCCGCCGGTGCTGGTGGGTGCAGTCGTCCTGCTCCGGGGTGCACCGGGTGCGGTGCTCCTCCAGCGCCGCACCCAGGTGTGCCGCCAGCACGGGCCTCGGTTCCGGCCTGCGGTGGTGGAAGCCGTGGGGGCCCAGGTCGCCGGGTTCGCTCCGCGCGTCCTCGACCATCAGGACGACGTACGACCCGCGCTCGCGGGCGCGCCGGCGCAGGGCGTCGAGCGTGGCCGGGGCGGGGAGGTGGGTGCCCACGTCGACCCGGATGCCCTGTCCTGCACGTAGCCGCCGGCCGTTCTGCTCGATCAGGGCCTGGGTCAGCCTGGCCTCGTCGCCGTGCAGGACGCTGAGGCCGGCGCTGCCGCACCGCCCGGCCAGCAGGAAGAGCGCCGTGTGCTCCCGCCCGCTGCCGTTCGGCCCGTACAGCACGACGAGGTGGTGTTCGGCGAGGCAGGTGGCCATCGCCTCCTGGTCGGCCACTTCCTGGTGCAGCCGGTGGGCCCGGGACGTCTCGGCGGTGTCGACGGGGATGCGCTGGAACTCGGCGGGCGGGGACGTGCCCACGTTCAGCGTGTAGGCGTTGCCCGTGAAGGCGAGCGCGCTGTTGAACGCCTCCAGCCCCTCCAGCGCCTCGGCCTGGTCGGTCTGGCCGGTGTCCCGCTGTCCGGGCCGGGACGGCGTGGCTGCGCGGGGCCCTCCGGGAGCGGTGGCCCGGGGGTCCGCGGTGTGCGGTGCGTCCCTCGGGCTCGGGTCGTCGTCGTGCGCCACGCCACCGGTCGTCTCACGGGGCGCGGCGTCGGCGTCGTCGGGGCGAGCGTCTCCGGTGGCCGTGGAGTCGGCGGGACCGCTGTCGGCCTGCGGGGCGTCCGTGCCCCGGTCGGCCGCGGTTCCGTGTTCGGGGGCGGTGTCCGCCGGGGGGTCGTCTGTCGCGCTCATGGACGCACCTCGTCCTCGTCCCCGTCCTCGCGTCCGGGGGTGAAGTTGTAGTTGTTGGCGGTGTTGCCCTCGCCGCCGACGACCACCGCGGCGTGATCGAAGCGGCCGCCGGAGAGCGACACGCCGTTTCCGGTGGCGGTGCCGCCCCGCCGTCGGGAGCCGAGCGCGGGAACTGCGGTGCGGATCTCCTCGAAGAGGGGCGGAAAGTCGATACCGGGGTGCTCCGGACGGAACGGAATGTTCTGACGCATCGTCAATTTATGAAGTTCCACCGGGAGTTGCTTCTTGTCGGGCATGTCGACGCCGTCGACCATGACGGGAAGGACGACGAGGCCCCACTCCAGGGCACGCTCGATCTCCCAGCGGACCCAGTACTTGGGGTCGTCGAGGCGGCGGCGGCCGTGCTCGTCCGTGACCGAGACCCATCCCGCGCCCATGATCGCGAGCAGGATGTCGCACTTCCTCAGATTCTTCGCGATCTGGTCGGGGAAGTAGGAACCTCCCTCGATGTCGGACCGGTCGCGGAACACCTCTTCCTTGCCGAACTCCGCGCGCAGGGCCGTTTCGATGTGCGAGGCGAGGGTGCCGGTGTCGGCACGGCAGAAGTTGACGAAGACGGAGGGGGCCATGCTGTTCCTCGATTCACGGGGAGGGCGTACGCGGCGCTTCCGGATGCACGGGGCGTCCGGAGGGGCGGCTGACGGGTGGGACCCGTAGATAAACCGACGTTTTCAGTCGTCTTGTGAGCGGTCAACGTGTTGCCTGTGGCCACTTCCGCGGGCAACGGGACACCTACGGGCCGGCAGGGGCGGCCGGGGACGGACCGGGCAGGAAGGACGGGTTCGGCGCCGCTGACGGGGCCGGACGGGGACTGCACTGGGGCCGGAGGGTGTGGGGTACTCGGGTACCCGCAGTTCGGATCGGACTCGGTGACGTCGACTCAGTCGGCGCCTGCCCGCAGGTCCGGGCTTCCGCGCAGGCTCTCGGCGATGACCGGAAGGATGTCCCGGACGACGGGATGCTTGCGCCGTGCGGCCAGGGACGACCGTAGTTGCCTCAAGTCGGCCCGGACGGTGGCGGAATCGGTCGTGATGACATCCTGGGCGACCAACGCGGCCACCGCGCACGCGCGCTCGATGTCCCCCGCCTCCGCGAGGGCCAGAGCCAGCCGGGCACCGTGGCGGGCGCGGGCGCGCCCCGCGTGCGGGGCCATGGTGTCCTGGCCGGTGTCGAGCAGTGCGACGGCCTGCTCGGCCTCGCCGAGTTCCCGCAGGCACCACGCCGTGACGAAGGCGGAGAGGTCGGGCAGGTGGGTGCTGCCGAGCACAGGGGTGCCGTGGTCCTGCGGCCGGGTGGCGCTCGCGAGTTCGGCACCGCGTTCCAGCGCGCGCCGGCACTCGCTCTCCCTGCCCAGGAGGGCGTACCCCTGGGCCTGGCGCTGCGCGGCCAGTTCCTTCGTCCGGCGGTCGCGAGCCCGGGCACCGGCCTCGGTGGCCAGCGCGACCGTGGACATCGAGTCACCCTGGTAGAGAGCGAGTTCGGCCTGGCGTACCAGCGCGTACGCGGCCATCTCGTCGTCCCCGCCCGCCTCGGCGAGGGTCGTGGCCTGGCCGGTCCACCACCGGGCGGCCTGGTCGTCGCCGGCCTCCTGTGCCATCCATCCGGTGTACTCGGCGAAGCGGGCGGCGAGTCGGAGAGTCGCCGCCCGCTGGGCGGACGGCACGGTGCGGCTCAACCCCCGCAGGGCGGCGGTCGCCGCGATGCTCAGCGGGGCGACGACAGCCGGGCTGGAACACTGCCCGAGGGCGCGGTGCTGGTGGAGCATGGCCCGGAAGACGGTGAGCGTGTCGTTCGCCGAGCCGGTCTCCTGGACGCCGGGCGCGAGGGCCCACTTGGCCGCGACGGCGGGTGCGTCGCCCTCGGCGGGCGCCGCCGAGCCGTATGCAGTGAAGTCGCTCGTGCCGTCGGCACGTAACTGGAGCGACCAGGGGCCGGGACTGCCGAACTCCGCGGCGGATAAGGCGGACAGGTCCTCGAGCTGCCGCACCGGGCGGTTGCGCAGCGCGACAAGCTGCCCTCCCGCGCCCAGTTTCGCGTCGCACAGCAGGGCGAGCGAGTCGCTGGGATTGCGCAGCCCTCGTTCGACCCTGCTCAAGTACGCCTTCGAGCAATGGACCTTGGCTGCCAGCTGGGCCAGTGACATGCCCGACGCGTTTCTTTGTCGGCGCAGCTCCTTCCCGAAGGACGGATCAACTGATGGCATGGTGGCTCCCCGCCTCGCTCCGTTGCTGAGCCGAGTTTGCCACAAGTTGGCCAATGAACAACCGATCAATCGTTCTATGCGACTAGATGACCACTTCTGTGACGCAAGGGGGCTGTGTGCCGGATGAGTCGAGCGCCCGACGAAACGAAAAGGGGCCCCTGACCTGCGTTCTGCTGGTCAAGAGCCCTGAGGGGCAGACGAGTCGGGCTGTACGCCGGGTTCTGTTCCGAGGGGTCCTCGCGGGTCCCTCGGCGACGGCCATCCATCTAGGGCCGGTGTTGCCACCGGCCTCGTGCGGTCTACCCGCGGACTCGGGCGGGCAGCCCTCGAACGTCCGCGCAGAGCGCTTTTCACGGCGCTCCTTTTGACCTTGCTCCGGGTGGGGTTTACCTAGCTGCCCAGGTCGCCCTGGGCACTGGTGGTCTCTTACACCGCCGTTTCACCCTTACCCAGCGCCTGAGCGCCGGGCGGTTTGTTTTCTGTGGCACTGTCCCGCGGGTCACCCCGGGTGGCCGTTAGCCATCACCCTGCCCTGTGGAGCCCGGACGTTCCTCGGGAAGCCCCCTAGGGGGACTCCACGCGGCCGTCCGCCCGGCTCGTCTGCCGTGTCGACCATGGTACCGGGCGTGTGGGCCGGCGGGGACCGGCGGAGGCCGTCGCCAGGACCGAGCCTGCCAGGATCAGGGTGAAGGCCAGGACGATGCCGGGCGTCAAGGACTCGTTCAGGAACAGGGCTCCTGCCGCCACCGCCACCGCCGGGTTGACGTACGTGATGACCGTCGAGCGGGTCGGGCCCACCTCCTTGATCAGTTCCAGGAAGGCCACGAAGGCCACCGCCGTGCAGATCACTCCCAGGCCGGCCAGCGCGGCCAGGACCGAGGGCGAGGGGACGGAGGAGGGGCGGGTGAGGGCTGCCGCGGGGGCGTAGACCAGGGCCGCCAGGGTCAGGCAGGCCGCCGTGAGGTGCAGAGACGGGACGTTCTTCAGGCTGCGTGCGGCTATCAGAGGCGCGGTCGCGTAGCCCAGGACGGTCAGGAAGACCTCGGCCAGCGAGCGGGCGTCGCCGCCGGTCAGGTGCGGGAGGGTGAGGACTGTCACGCCCGCCAGGCCCAGGGTCAGGCCCGTGATGCGGCGGGCTCCGAGCCTCTCCGCCTGCCCGAAGAAGCGGGAGAGGAGGACTCCGACTATCGGGACGCCCGCGATCAGCAGGCCGGCCGTCGAGCTGGACAGGTGCCGTTCCGCGTCGGTGAGCGTGAACCACGGGCCGATGATCTCGATGCACGCGAAGGCCAGCAGGGGGAGCCAGTGGGTTCGGACGGTCCGGATGAGGCCACCGCTGCGGATCGCGAAGGGGAGCAGGAGGGCCGCGCCCACGGCACAGCGGGTGAACACCACCACGGAGGGGGACAGGTCGTCCACCGCCACCTTGATCATCAGGTAGGGGATGCCCCAGACCACTCCCATCAGGGAGAACAGGAACCAGCCTCGTGCAGTCATGGGGCGAGTTTCGGCCGTCTGCCCCTCAGCGGTCTTGAACGCTGTTGCGGTACGCCGCCGGGGTCACTCCGAGTACCCGGCGGAACCAGCGCGTGAGGTGCGCCTGGTCGGCGAAGCCGACGAGCACGGCGACCTCGGCCGGGCGGAGGCCTGTCTCCAGCAGGACGCGCGCCCTGGTCACCCGGTACTGGGCCAGCCAGGCGTAGGGGGGTACCCCCATGGTCGTACGGAAGGCTCGTAGGAGCTGGTAGCGGGAGAGGCCCAGGTCGGCCGCGAGCAGGGCGAGGGAGGGTGGGGCGGTGAGTTCGTCGGCCAGGCGGTCGCGGACGGTCAGGGCCAGGGTGGCGGCGCCGGGAATGCGGTCGGAGACCGGTCTGGCCGTGGAGTGGCGGCAGGCCAGGGCCGTCAGCAGCCAGGGGAGCCGGGATTCGGCCTCCAGGGGGTCAGGGCAGGCGCTGAGTTCGGTGTGCGCGCGGCGGAGGGCCATGGCCAGCTCGGGGTCCTCCAGGAGTGGTTCGCGGAAGTGCGGGAGGCCGCCGAGGGTGCCGTCGGCCAGCAGGGACGGCTCGGCGTACAGCGCCCGGTAGGCGTAGCCGTCGGTGGTGGTGCCGGGTCCGCCGGTGTGTATCTCGCCGGGTTCGAGGACGACGATCGTGCCGGGCCCGGTGCGGATGTGGCCGCCGCGGTAGTCGATCACCTCGGAGCCGCCCACGCAGACGCCGATCGTGTACTCGTCGTGGGCGTGCGGGGCGTAGACGTGCCGGCGGAAGTTCGCGGTCAGCAGGTCGAGCGGGGGGCCGCACCGGCCCAGCCGCGCTCTCGTCCACAACGCCTGTTCCGCCACCGGACCCACCGGACACCCCCTTGCCGTGCTGCCTGCTAAGGGTGCAACGCCTTCAGGCCCCGCTTCCATGCCGCGGCCAGGTCGGCGTCGGCCGGAAACCGGCCGTGGATCTCCAGGATCACCATGCCGTGGGCGAAGGCCCAGACGGCGCGGGCCAGGTCCAGGTCGCCGGCGCAGGCCCGCAGCAGCGGCAGCGCGGCCCGGTCCTCCAGCCCGGCGGGGAGCCCGGCGCGCGGGTATCGCCAACGCCGTCAGCCGTCAAGGAGTGGGCTACCGGGGAGCCACCCGCCCCAGTGCCGCGAACGCCGCCTCCAGCCGCACCCGGTGGTCTCCCGCGACCTCCCCCACCGGATCCCCCGCCAGCAGACGGCGCGCGGAGGTGACGTAGAGCGTGCGGTACGCGGCCACGGTCAGGGCCGCCAGGAGGTGCGGGTCGGCCGCGCCGGCCTCGGCGAGGGCGGAAGCCAAGGCCTCTTCGACCTCCTCGACGCCCTCGCGGGCACGGGCACGCAGGGCGGGCGAGTCGATGACGATCCGCCAGAAGTGCGTGAAGCGCTCCGCCATTCCGCCCAGCGGGTGCCGCTCGTCCAGGAGTCGGAGCGCCAGGCGGCGCAGGGCGGCCAGCGGGGTCTCACCGGGGGCGCGTTCACGTACGGCTGCGGCGAACAGTTCGGCGGCCTCGGGAATGCGGTCGAGGAACAGGTCCTCCTTGCGCGGGAAGTAGTTGAAGACGGTCATGGTGGAGACACCCGCCTCGCGGGCCACCTCGGCGACCGTCACCGCGTCGAAGCCGCGCGCGGCGATCAGTCCCGTCGCGATGCCCGAGATCCGCTGTCGCGTCTCCCGCTTCTTGCGCTCCCTCAGGGAAAGCTCCTCGTTCATGTAGAAAATATATCCGCTCAAAACTTTTAGTGACTACAGTGAAGTCCATGACGACGACGGATTACGACGTGGTGGTGGCCGGCGCCGGGCCGGTGGGGCTGTTCCTCGGCTGCGAGCTGCGGCTCGGCGGGGCCCGGGTACTGGTCGTGGAACGGCTGACCGAGGTGGACGAGACGATCAAGGCGGGCGCGGTCAACATCCCCAGCGCGGTGGCGTTCTACCGGCGGGGCCTGCTGCCGGAGATGGCCGCGGTGTGGGAGGCGGCGCGGGAACGGCTGAGGGCCTTCAGGAAGGAGGCCGTCGGCAAGGAGGGCGGAAAGCCCAGGATCCCCCCGAAGTTCGCCGGGCACTTCGCCGGGATCATGATGGACCCCGATCTGTTCGACGGCTCCGACCCGGCCTGGGCGGATGTCGGGCCGGCCGCCGAGGCCGGCCTCGGTGTGCCGCAGGCCGAACTGGAGCGGATCCTGGCCGCGCGGGCCGCCGAGCTGGGCGTCGAGGTCCGCCGGGGCGTGGAGCTGACCGGCTTCGCGGCGGACGAGGACGGCGTGACCGTACACGTCCGTGCTCTCGAGGGCGACCCCGAGGAGATCCGGGCCGGCTGGCTGGCCGGCTGCGACGGTGGCCGCAGTACCGTCCGCAAGCTCGCCGGGTTCGACTTCCCGGGGACGGACCCGGAGATCACCGGCTATCAGGCCGTCGTGGAGCTGACCGGCGCCGAGCGGCTCGGCGAGGGCTGGAACACGACCGACGTGGGGACGTACGTCCACGGCCCCTTCCCGGGTCGCGTCCTCAGCGTGGAGTTCGACGGGCCCCCGGCCGACCGGTCGGCGCGCGTCACCGCCGAGGAACTGCAGGCGAGCCTGCGCCGGGTGTCAGGGGTGCCGGAGGTGACCATCACCAAGGTGGTCACGGCGACCCGGTTCACCGACAACGCCCGCCAGGCCACCGAGTACCGCAGGGGCCGGGTGCTGCTCGCGGGGGACGCGGCGCACGTGCACTCGCCGTTCGGCGGTCAGGGGCTCAACCTCGGTATCGGGGACGCGATGAACCTCGGCTGGAAGCTGGCCGCGGTGGTGCGCGGCCGGGCGTCGGCGGCCCTGCTGGACACGTACACCGCCGAACGGCACCCGCTCGGCGCCTGGGTGCTGGACTGGACCCGCGCCCAGATCGCCCTGATGCGCCCCGACCGGCACGCCCGCGCCCTGCGCCGGGTGGTCACGGACATGGCGCTGACCACCACCGGCACCACCTACCTGGTCACGCAGATCTCCGGCGTCCGGCAGCACTACGACCTTCCCGGCGACCACCCGCTGACCGGCCACAGCGCCCCCGACCTGGAGCTCTCCGACGGCACCCGGCTGGGCGACCACCTGCACTCCGGCCGGGCCCTGCTCCTCGACCTCGCGGACGACCCGAAGCTGCGCGCCCGCGCCGAGGGGTACGACGACCGGCTGGACGTCCTGACGGCCGCCTGCCCCGCCCGGCCGGGCCTGGCCGCGCTGTTCGTACGGCCGGACGGGTTCGTGGCGTGGGCGGCGGACGGTGGCGGGACCGACGCGCTGCCCGAGGACCTGCGGGAGGCCCTGCCCGAGGCCCTGGACCGCTGGCTCGGCACGCCCCCGAACACCGCATGGCCCGCCGCGTGACCCTGCCGCGACGTCAACGTCTGCGCTGATCCCGGTCGGCGTCACGAGCGCCACACCTTCCGGCACACCGACGGCCTGGTACGGGCCCTCACGCGGGCGCGAAAAGGATCTTCGCCGTCCCCGGATCCGCTCGGGTGAGCCGGACGCGCAGGCGTTCGCCGAGCGGGAGGTGCTCGCCCTCGATCCGGCCGATCACGGCCGGGGACGTCAACTGCACGGTTCCGACGGTCGGTTGGCGGTCCGAGAGGTCCACCACGCAGCCGTCGAAGACGTCTCCGACCCGGTCCTTGAGGAGAGCGGCCTCCACGATGTCGACGCACTCCCGCTCGACCTCGGCCGCGCGGCGACTGCCCTCGGTCATCTGCTGCGGCAGTGCGTCGAGTGCGGCGAGGACCCAGGCGGGCGAGGCCTGGCCGGCGGCGGCCGCGAGGCAGAGTTCGGCGGCGTAGCGGTCGGCGAGCCGGCGCAGCGGGGCCGTGCAGTGGGCGTAGGGGGCGGCGACGGCCGCGTGGGTGGTGATCGCGGGCAGGTCCGCGTCCCGGAAGACCGTGTAGCCCGCGCCGCGCAGCAGGGTCGTGCACTCCTGGAGAAAAGCGGCGTGGTGGGTGTCGTGCGGGTCGAGGGTGCGGATCAGCGCGGCGTACGACACGTGGTGCGGCCAGTCGATGTGCAGGGCGACCGCGGTACGGCGCAGGCGGGCCACGGCGCCGTCGGGCGCGGCCGGGAGGGTACGGAGGATTCCGGTGCCGGCGGCCAGCATCAGGCCGGCCGCGGCCATGCCGGTGAGCAGGGAGATCTGGGCGTTCCAGCCGTCGGCGGGCAGCGGGGCGCGGAAGGCCAGCTCGTAGGTGTGGTCCCGTTCGGTGATCTCCTGCTCGGGGACGCCCAGCGAGATGCCGCCGCGCTCGACCTCCAGCCGCTCCCGGGCGAGGCCGATCTCCTTCAGCAGCGCGACCGGTTCCTCGGCCGTCCCGCCGTCGATCTGCCGCTGTACGCCCGCGTAGTCGAGCTTCGCCCGGCTGCGCACCAGGGCCCGGCGCACGTCGACGGCGACGGTACGGCCCTCCGCGTCCAGGTCGAGGGTCCACAGCACGGCCGGCCGGGTCCGGTCGGGCAGCAGGCTCGCTGCGCCCTCGCTGAGCACGGTGGGATGGAGCGGGACCTTCTCGTCGGGGAAGTAGAGGGTGTTCACCCGCTTGTGCGCCTCGGCGTCCAGCGCGCCGCCGGGTGCGACGAAGGCGGCGACGTCGGCGATGGCGTACCGGACCCGGTAGCCGCTCCCCTGCCGGGACAGGTGCATCGCCTGGTCGAGGTCGGTGGACGCGGGCGGGTCGACGGTGAAGAAGGGGAGGTCCGTGACGTCGTACGACGGCAGGGCGGGCGCCTTCGCCGAGCGCTCGGCCTCCTCCTGGACCTCGGCGGGGAAGACCTCCGCTGTGCCGAGTCCGGCGCGGAGCGCTGCGAGGGCGGCCCGGAGGGGGCCTTGGGGGCGCCGGTCACGCGGATCCTGCGGCGGGGCATGTGTCGAGCGTAGGGCGAAGGTGCCTGCGCAGCACCCCGTACGCTGGCGCAGAACCGGAGAGAAGGAGTACCCGTGCTTGTCCTGCTGCCGCCCTCGGAGGGAAAGGCGTCCTCGGGCCGTGGCGCCCCGCTGAAGCTGGAGTCGCTGTCGCTGCCGGGTCTGACCGGCGCGCGGGAGGCCGTGCTCGGTGAGCTGGTCGAGCTGTGCGGCGGGGACCCCGAGCAGAACGAGAAGGCGCGTGAGGTGCTCGGGCTGAGCGAGGGGCTGCGCGGCGAGGTCGCGAAGAACGCCGGACTGCGGACGGCCGGGGCCCGCCCCGCCGGGGAGATCTACACCGGTGTCCTCTACGACGCCCTGGACCTGGCCTCGCTGGACGCGGCGGCGAAGAAGCGCGCGGCACGTTCGCTGCTGGTCTTCTCGGGGCTGTGGGGCGCGGTGCGGGTCACGGACCGCATCCCCTCCTACCGCTGCTCGATGGGTGTGAAGCTGCCGGGTCTGGGCGCGCTGGCGGGGCACTGGCGGGCGCCGATGGCCGAGGTGCTGCCCGCGGCGGCCGGCGACGGCCTGGTGCTGGACCTGCGCTCCGCCGCCTACGCGGCCGCCTGGAAGCCGAAGGGCGAGGTCGCGGGGCGGACCGCGACGGTACGGGTGCTGCACGCGCCGACGCGGAAGGTCGTCAGCCACTTCAACAAGGCGACGAAGGGCCGGATCGTACGGAGCCTGCTGTCGGCCGGGACCGCGCCGAAGGACCCCGCCGCGCTGGTGGAGGCGCTGCGGGACCTCGGGTACGAGGTGGAGGCCCAGGCGCCGGGGCGGGCCGGGAAGCCGTGGTCGCTGGATGTGCTGGTGGAGGAGATCCATTGAGGGAGCACTAGCGTTGCAGCATGTGCAACACGCTTTGCGCATGCTGACATCGCTGGGCACGATGAGGGCATGACCTCACCGCTGCCCTCCCCTTCGGCTGCCTCCGTGCTGGATCTCGCGCCCGTCGTGCCCGTCGTGGTCGTGTCCGACGCCTCCGACGCCGTACCGCTGGCGCGTGCCCTGGTGGCCGGCGGACTGCCCGCGATCGAGGTGACGCTGCGGACGCCGGCCGCACTCGACGCGATCCGCGCGATCACCGCAGAGGTGCCGGACGCGGTGGTGGGGGCGGGTACGGTCCTCACGTCGGAGCAGGTGACCGAGTGTGTGGCGGCCGGGGCGCGCTTCCTGGTCAGCCCGGGATGGACGGACGCGCTGCTGACGGCGATGCGGGCGTCCGGGGTTCCGTTCCTGCCGGGAGTGTCGACCACGTCGGAGGTCGTGACCCTGCTGGAGCGCGGGGTGCGGGAGATGAAGTTCTTCCCGGCTCAGGCGGCGGGCGGCACGGCCTATCTGAGGTCGTTGGCCGGTCCGCTGCCGCAGGCCCGCTTCTGCCCGACCGGCGGGATCGGTCCGGCGACCGCGCCGGAGTATCTCGCGCTGCCCAACGTCGGCTGTGTGGGCGGAAGTTGGATGCTCCCGGCGGACGCGGTGGCCGCCGGGGACTGGGCCCGGATCGAGGAGCTGGCGCGGGCCGCCGCCGGGCTCAGGGACGCAGGTGGGACGTCTCGTTGAACAGCCGCACGCTCGCGTTGCCGTCCGCGTAGTACGCCACCGCCGACAGGGAGGCGGCGGACAGCTCCATGCGGAACAGCGACTCGGGCGGGGCGCCGAGGGCGAGGCGCACGAAGGTCTTGATCGGGGTGACGTGCGTGACCAGCAGGACCGTACGGCCCGCGTAGGCCGCGACCAGCTCCTTGCGGGTCGCCTCGATCCGGACGGCGGTCTCCGCGAAGCTCTCGCCGCCGCCGGTGGGGTGGGCCTCGGGGTCGGCGAGCCAGGTGTTCAGGTCCTCCGGGTGGCGCTCGCGGACCTCGGCGAAGGTGAGCCCCTCCCAGGCGCCGAAGTCCGTCTCCCGCAGGCCCTCTTCGATCTCCACGCCCAGGCCGAGGCGGGCGGCCACGATGCCGGCGGTCTCCCGGGTGCGGGCGAGCGGGGAGGCTACGACCGCCTCGATCGTGCCGCGCCTCGCGAGTGCCTCCCCCACACGCCGGGCCTGCTCACGGCCCACGTCCGAGAGGGAGGGGTTCGTGCCGCCGCTGCCGGAGAAGCGCTTCTGGGGGGTGAGCGGGGTTTCGCCGTGGCGGAGGAGGACGAAGGTGGCGGGCGCGCCGAGGTCGGGGGCGGCGCTCCAGCCCGGGGTCGAGGGGCGCTGCTCGCCGGAGGTGGCGGTGCGTTCCGCTCCGGCGGCGGAATGGTGCTGCTCGCCGGCAGGTGCCGCCTTCTGCGGGACGGGAGCCGCCTCAGCGGCCCGGCTGCCCGCAGCCACGGCGGCTCGGACCTTCGCCGCACCCGCCGCCGCGTCCCCGGGCGGGCCCGACGGCTCGGGGACGGCGGGCGGGGTGTCCAGGGCCGCCCGGGACCCGGACGGGGACCACTGTCCGCCCTTGGCGCCCGCGTCCATCGCCTCGTTGGCCAGACGGTCGGCGTGCTTGTTGCGTTCGCGCGGGATCCACTCGTAGGTGACCTGGCCCTGCGGGAAGACCCGGCCCGACTCGGCCGCGAGGGGCTTCATGTCGGGGTGCTTGATCTTCCAGCGGCCCGACATCTGCTCGATGACCAGCTTGGAGTCCATCCGGACGTGCACCGGGGCGGTGGGGTCCAGGGCGTGCGCGGCGCGCAGGCCGGCCAGCAGGCCCCGGTACTCGGCCACGTTGTTCGTGGCGACGCCGATGTACTCGGCCGCCTCGGCCAGGGTCTCCCCCGTCGCCGCGTCGCTCACCACGGCCCCGTAGCCCGCGGGCCCGGGGTTGCCCCGTGACCCGCCGTCGGCCTCGACAATGAACTCCCGCACCGCGTCCGCTCCCTACAGGCCCGACTCGGCCGTGCGCACCAGGATGCGCCGGCAGTTCTCGCAGCGGACCACGGTGTCGGGCGCCGCCGCGCGGATCTCGTTCAGCTCGGTGATCGCCAGCTCCTGGCGGCAGCCCTGGCAGGTGCGGGCGTACAGCTTGGCCGCGCCGATGCCGCCCTGCTGCTCGCGCAGCTTGTCGTACAGCTTGAGCAGGTCCGCGGGGACGGAGCCGGCGATGACCTCGCGCTCCTTGGTCACCGTGGCGGCCTCGGCGTCGATCTCCTCGAACGCGGTGTCCCGGCGGCCGCTCGCGTCGTCGATCTTCGACTGGCCGGAGGCGACCCGCTCGGTCAGCTCGCCGACCCGCTCCTGCGCGCCCTCGCGGCGCTCCATGACCTCCAGGACGATGTCCTCCAGGTCGCCCTGGCGCTTGGCGAGGGAGGCGATCTCGTGCTGGAGGTTGGACAGGTCCTTCGGCGAGGTGACGGCGCCGGAGTCCAGGCGCTGCTGGTCGCGGGCGGCACGCTGGCGCACCTGGTCCACGTCCTGCTCGGCCTTGGTCTGCTCGCGGGCGCAGTCACTCTCCTCGGTCTGCGCGGCGACGAGCAGGTCGCGCAGCTGCGTGAGGTCCTTGGTCAGCGACTCGATCTCGGCGTGCTCGGGCAGGGACCTCCGCTTGTACGCGAGCTGCTGCAGGCGGACGTCGAGGGCCTGGACGTCGAGGAGTCGGATCTGGTCGGCGGGCGCGGCGTTCAGTTGGGGGCTCCCGTTGTATGGGAAGGGGCGCGCGAAGCGCTCGTTGGAAGGGTGGTGGTGGGCGACGGGTGGGCCGTGACGGGGGACGCCGCGTGGGCGGTCCAGGGGTCGGTGACCGTCTTGGACACGTGGACGCGCAGGTCCCAGCCGTGACGGTCGGAGATCTCGTCGAGCTGGGTTGCAGCCAGCTCGCACCAGGGCCACTCGGTGGCCCAGTGCGCCGCGTCGAGCAGCGCGAGAGGACTGTGGGCGACGGACGCCGTGAAGTCTGCCACCGGGTGGTGGCGCAGGTCGGAGGTGAGGAAGGCGTCGACGCCGGCCGCGCGGACCTGGTCGAAGAGGCTGTCGCCGGAGCCGCCGCTGACGGCGACCGTGCGGACGACGGCCTCGGGGTCGCCGGCCACCCGGATGCCCTGCGCGGTGGCGGGCAGCCGCTCGGCGGCCCGGGCGGCCAGCTCGCGCACGGTCAGCGGGTGGTCGAGTTCGCACACGCGGCCCAGGCCCCGGCGGCCCTCGGGGTCGGCCGGGTCCGGCACGAGGGGTCGTACCACCCGCAGGTCCAGCGCTCCGGCGAGTGCGTCGGAGACGCCCGGGTCGGCCGTGTCGGCGTTGGTGTGGGCGACGTGCAGCGCGATGTCGTTCTTGATGAGCGTGTGCACGACCCGGCCCTTGAAGGTGGAGGCCGCGACCGTGGTCGTCCCGCGCAGATAGAGCGGGTGGTGGGTGACCAGCAGGTCGGCGCCGAGCTTCACCGCCTCGTCGACGATGTCCTGGACGGGGTCGACGGCGAACAGGACCCGGGTGACCCCCTGGTCGGGATCGCCCACGACCGTGCCGACCGCGTCCCAGGACTCGGCCCGCTCGGCGGGCCACAGGTTCTCCAGCGCGGCGATGACTTCAGACAGACGGGGCACGGGGAAAAGGCTACCTGGCTGTTCTGCGGGGCTGTACCGCATCCGCTTCCCCGGTCCCGCTCTGCACAGGGGCACCCACTTCCTCAGCTGAATCGCTTCTGCGCCACACGTACGTGTGAAGCGGGGTTCGGCGGGTCCCACGTCTGTGCGTACGAAAACTAGCTTCGTCGCTGGAGGTGACCGAACGATGACTGCCTGTGCGATCGAACCCCCCTCCACCGGTGAGGACGACGGTGTGCCGGGGACGGGGTGCGCCATCACGACGAACGGCGCGTACGCCGCCCGGCTCGCGCTGGACGGTGGCTCCTGGTTCCCGGAGCGCTGGACGCTGGACGGCCCGGAGCCGTACGCCGTCCCGCTGCCGGGGAACCAGCCGGAGGAGCCCGGCACCCGGGTGCAGCCGATGGCGGACGGGCGGGTGCTGATCCACCGGTTCGTGGATCAGCGGCACACCTTCTCGCTGCTGTACCCGACCGGCCCCGGCACCGGCGAGCTGCCGCTGGGAGCGGTGGAGTGCCCGGAACCGGGCACCCGGTTCACCCTGCTGCCGCCGGCGCCGGGCGGGGCGGACGCGTTCGGCCTCGCCGTCGGTCCGCGCGCCACGGCGGTGTGGCTGGTGGCGGGTGGCGCCTTCGGGCCCGAGCGACTGGCGGAGTTCCCCGGGCGCTGCTCGGGCGGGGTCTGGCTGGACCGCACCGGGCGGATGCTCGCGCTCGACCGGGAACTCGGCGGGCGCACCAAGACGGTCGTGGTCGACCTGGAGCGCGGTGGCGAGATCTCGCCCCTGCTGCAGATCGCGGCGGACAGCGACGACCGGCTGCTGCTCGCCGACCCGGACAGCGGGCTGCTGCTGATCTCCTCGGACGCACCCTCCCCGGGGCAGGAACGATTGGGCTGGGGGGTCATGGGCAGCACGCTGCCGGTGCGCTTCCCGGAGTGCCTGCGCGTCCGGGACTGCCCGGTGACGCCGTTCGCGATCCAGCCGGAGCAGGTGCTGATGCCGGAGAACTGTGCGGTGGCGCTGCGCATCGACGGACCGTCCGGCAGCTGGGTCGGCATCTGGCGGCCGGCCGAGCGGCTGGTGCGCCATCTTCCGGCGCCGGAGGGGTGGTTGCACGGGGCCGGGTTGTGGACGCGGGACGGGGTGCTGCGGCTGCCCTACGCCACGGGGGAGGTCCCGTGCGGCGTGGCGGAGCTGACGGCACCCTGCGGGGGAACGGTGGCCCCGGGGGATACGAGGGCCGTGCACGGTACGGCCGCCATGGGGCTGGGGGGACCGGGAGGTTCGGGGGGCGCCGGTCCGGGGGATCCGGTCCGGGACGACACGGCTGCCGGGGCGCCCGAGGTGTACTGGGAGACGGCGGAACCGGATCCTCCGGAACCTGTGATGGCCCGTCCCGTCCCCCTGCAACAGGCGCCGCTGGGGCGACTTGTAACGAAGTAGCACCGGTCGGCGTGCCCGCCTGGATTCGGCCCGTGGTGTGCCGGTTACACTCGCCCGGCTGTAAGAGATCATGTATGACGGGGTGAATTCTTCCGATGAGCGACATCAGCACGACTCGGCCGCTGTCTGCCGACTCTCAGGAGGCGGCAGGGCACGGCCGGCACCGGGGCCCGATCGCGGCCCAGGACGGTGAGACGGCTCCTCGCGGGCGTCACCGCAAGCCGGCCGAGGAGCCCGCCGAGGCGGTTTCCTGGCGGTAGTGGGAAAAGCGAGAACGAGGGGGTGCCCGTCGGACGACGGGCACCCCTCTTCCTTTTCTTCCCTTTGGTTCAGCCGCGCTTGAGGCCCAGCACCTCCGCCGCCGCGAACGTCTCCCCCGGCGGCCGGTCCGCGTAGTGCGGGGTGAGCAGCGCGTCGAGTTCGTCGTAGGTGAACGTCTCCTGCTTGCTGTCGAACTTCGCCCGTACCCGCGGCCGGTCCACCACGGCGACCATGCCACCGTGGACGACGAGCAGTTGGCCGTTGACCCGGGCGGCGGCGGGCGAGGCCAGGTAGCCGACGAGCGGGGCGACATGCTCGGGGGCGAGCGGATCGAGCCGGTCCTCGGGCCGGGCCAGGCCCGCGAAGACGTCCTCCGTCATCCGGGTGCGGGCGCGGGGGCAGATCGCGTTGGCCGTGACGCCGTACTTGGCGAGGGCGAGCGCCGTGGAGGTGGTCAGGCCGACGATTCCGCCCTTCGCCGCCGCGTAGTTGGGCTGTCCGGCGGAGCCGGCCAGGAACGCCTCCGAGGAGGTGTTCACGATCCTCCCGTACACCGGTCCCCCGGCCGCCTTGGAGCGGTCCCGCCAGTGCGCGGCGGCGAAATGGGTGGTGTTGAAGTGTCCCTTGAGATGGACGCGGATCACCGAGTCCCACTCGTCCTCGGTCATGGAGAAGACCATGCGGTCGCGCAGGATGCCCGCGTTGTTGACGAGGACGTCCAGCTTGCCGAACTCGGAGACGGCCAGGCCGACGAGTGCGCGTGCCTGCGGCAGGTCGGCGACGTCCCCGGTGTGCGCGACCGCCCGGCCGCCCTGCTCGCGTATCTCGGCGGCGACCTTCTCGGCGGGGGCGGCCGACGCCTCGCCGGAGCCGTCGCGGCCGGGCTGTCCGTAGTCGTTGACGACGACGGCCGCGCCGAGCCGGGCGAGTTCGAGGGCCTCGGCCCGGCCGAGGCCGCGCCCGGCGCCCGTGACGACGGCGGACAGCCCCTCAAGTGGCAGTGACATCCGTGGAGTCCTCAGATCTCGATGCACGTACGCAGGGCCGTCCCGGTACGCATCTGGTCCAGTGCCTCGTTGATCTCCGCCAGCGGCACCCGGTGGGTGATCAGGCCGGCCAGGTCGATGCGGCCCGCCCGCCACAGGGCGATGGTGCGCTCGTAGGAGCGCAGGACGTCCCCGCCGCCGTACATGGAGGGCAGTATCCGCTTCTCGTCGAAGAACAGCTCGAACATGTTGAGCTGGAGGAAGTCGTCCATGGCGCCCGCCCCGACCACGACGAGGGTGCCGCCGCGCCGGGTGTTCTCGTACGCGGTGCGGGCGGTGCCGGACCTGCCGACGACCTCGAAGACGTAGTCGAAGCCCTCGCCGCCGGTGACCTGCTGCTTGGCGTCGGCCAGTTCCTCCGGTGAAACGGCCTTCGTGGCACCGAACCTGAGCGCGGACTCGCGCCGGGAGGCGACCGGGTCGACGGCGACGATCTCGGCGGCGCCCTTCAGCCGCGCCCCCTGCACCGCGGAGATGCCGACGCCCCCGCAGCCGATGACGGCGACCGACGAACCGGCTTCCACGTCGGCGGTGTTGAGGGCGGCGCCGAGTCCGGTCGTCACCCCGCAGCCGATGAGGGCGGCGACGTCGAAGGGCACGTCGTCCGGGATCGGCACGGCGCAGCCCGCGTCCACGACGACCTCCTCGGCGAAGGTGCCGGTGCCCGCGAAGCCGAAGACGTCACCGCCGGGGCGCCTGAAGTTGGGGGTGCCCGCGTTCATGAACCCGGCCAGGCACAGCTGGGTCTGGCCACGCTTGCAGGCGGGACAGAAGCCGCAGGCGGGCAGCCAGCACAGGACGACGCGGTCGCCGGGCTTCAGGTGCCGTACGTTCTCGCCGACTTCGAGGATCTCGCCCGCGCCCTCGTGGCCGGGCACGAACGGGGCCGGTTGCGGCAGCACCCCGTTCATCGCGGACAGGTCCGAGTGGCACAGCCCGGTGGCGCGCACCCGGACCCTCACCCTGCCGGGCCCGAAGCCCACCGCCTCGATGTCGTCGAGGACCTCCAGCTTTTCCTGTCCGATCTCGTGCAGTACGGCTGCGCGCATGGTGTGGCTCCCCTCGGACTGTTTCGGGCGTGCTGTCAGGAGTGCTGGACGACGGTGTCGGCGAGGACGGGCGCATCGTCCCGCTGCACCGCGCTCACCTCGGCCCGCACCTGTCCGTCCGTGCGCCACATCCGGATCCGCAGGGTCTCCCCCGGGTACACCACGCCGGCGAACCGCGTGCTGTAGGAGCGGACGCGGGTCACATCGCCGCCGAGCAGCGTGTCCACGACCGCCTTGAGCGTGATGCCGTAGGTGCACAGCCCGTGCAGGATGGGCCGGTCGAACCCGGCGAGCTTGGCGAACTCGGGGTCGGCGTGCAGTGGGTTGCGGTCACCGGAGAGGCGGTAGAGCAGGGCCTGGTCGGGGCGGATCGGCCGTTCGACGGTCCGGTCGGGTTCGCCGGCGGGCGGTTCGAGGCGGGCGCTCGGGCCGCGGTCGCCGCCCCAGCCGCCCTCGCCGCGCAGGAAGATCTGGGAGTCGCCGGTCCACAACGGCCCCTCGGCGTCGGCGACTTCGGTGCGTAGGACGAGGACGGCCGCCTTGCCCTTGTCGTGGACGGCGGCGATGCGGCCGGTGGCGGTGGCGGTGCCCTCGGCCGGCAGGGGCCGGTGGATGTGCAGGCTCTGCCCGCCGTGCAGCACCTTGGCCAGGTCGACCTCGATGCCGGGCAGGGACAGGCCGCTGATCACCGCGGGCGCGCCGGCGCCGGCGACGGTGGCGAAGCTCGGCAGGACGTGCAGCCGGGACTCCAGGGTGTAGCGCAGCTCGTCGGGGTCGGTGGCGGGGCTGTCCTGGTCCGGGTTCGCGCCGGCGCCGATGCCGAGGTGGTAGAGCTGGACGTCCTTGGCGGTCCAGGTGATCTCACCGGTCCGGGGCTCGGCGGCGAGGGCCTTGGCTGCGTCGATGGGCATGGGGCTCCTGACGGGTCTCAAGACCTCGGTGCGGACGTCCGCACCGTCGGCCGCACCGAGGTCGTCCACGGGCGGATCTAGAACGCGTTCCAGTCCGGCGCCCCCTGTATAGCCCAGCGCTCCACAGTTGTGAAGACTCCTGACACCGCGTCAGGCGGGACGCGCCCGGCCCGTGAGGGGGCCAGTGACATTTGTCCTGCCCGGGTCCGTACATCCGCATCTGCCGATGCCCGCGTTCGGTTCGTACGCTGTGCTGTCGTACCGCCGTCGGGCGGGGACCATCTGATCGGGGGACGAAGAGATGTCGTGGTGGGCGGAAGCAAGACGCCGCATCGAGGCCGCACGGGTGGCGCGGGCCCGATGGCAGGCGGACATGGAGCGCTTCAGGACCGAGCAGAAGGCCGCCCGGAAGAAGGGGGATGTCCCGGCCGGCGACCACCCCGGCCCGCCGCCCACCGGCTTCGCCCTGCTGCCCTGGCTGCTGATGGGCCTCGGGTCCTTCTCCAACCTGCTCCAGGGCGAGACCCCGAACCCGTGGATCGGCGGCCTGGGCCTGCTCGCCTTCAACTCGCTGTACGTCTACGTCACCTTCCGCGCCTTCGACCGGGCCAGGCGCGAGGCGGTCTCCACCCGGGTGGCGCTGGCGCTGATGGGCCTGCTGACCACGGGCCTCGGTCTCGGGTACGGCGGCAACTGGCTGATGTTCTTCCCGCTGCTGGGCCTCGCGACCGGCGCCACCCTGCGCGGTCCCTGGCTGGGCCGTACCGGTGTGCTGCTCTCGGTGTACGCGGGAGCGGTCTCCGGCGTCCGCGACGGCTGGGGGGATGCGTCGAACATCGGCTACGCCACCTTCCTGTCGAGCATGGTGACCGCCGCGATCCTCGGCCTGTCCGAGGCCGTGCGGGAACTGCGTGCCGCCCGGGAGGAGCTGGCCCGGCGGGCGGTGGAGAAGGAGCGGCTGCGCTTCTCCCGTGATCTGCACGACCTGCTCGGCCACACCCTGTCGGTGATCGTGGTGAAGTCGGAGGCGGCCCGGCGGCTGGCCCCGCGCGACATGGACGCCGCGCTCACGCAGATCGGCGACATCGAGTCGGTGGGCCGGCAGGCGCTCACCGAGATCCGCGAGGCGGTGACCGGCTACCGCGAGGGCAGCCTTGCCACCGAGCTGACCCGGGCCCGCTCCGCGCTGTCCGCGGCGAGCATGGAGCCGTTGGTGCGCCAGTCCGGGACGCCGCTGGCCCCGCAGAGCGAGGCACTGCTCGGCTGGGTGGTGCGCGAGGCGATCACCAACGTCGTCCGGCACAGCGACGCCACCTGCTGCGAGATCACCGTCGAGAGCACCACCGAGCGGGCGAGGCTCACCGTCACGGACAACGGGAGCGGCAAGGCCGTCACGCGCCCGGCGGAGGGCATCGGCGGCACCGGCCTGAAGGGCCTGACCGAGCGCCTCGCGGCGGCGGGCGGCTCCCTCAGCGCCGGCCCGTCGCCGCGCGGCGGCTTCACGGTCACCGCCGAACTCCCGGTGGAGCCGGCGGAACTGACCGCTTCGGGGGTGGCTACGGCGCCCAGGGCGAGCTGACCGCCCAGCTCACGTCGGCGCTCCACGAGGCGCTGCTGTCCCAGGTGTTGGAGCCGCCGTTGCTCGCTATGTAGACGTTGTGGTCGTAGTGGCGCAGGTACCTCGTCGGGTAGTTGTACGAGGCGAACGAGGTGCCGGTGCCGCTCTTGCCGGTCTGCGGGCAGAAGGTGGCGTCGGCCCGGAACTGACCGGTGCCGTCCATGGGCTGCCGGGAGAGCCGGAAGTCGTAGTGGCGCAGGAAGTCACCGGGATAGTTCCGCGACTCGAAGGAGACACAGGAGCTGTCGGCGAGCCCCCGGCGCACGATCCAGGTCGCGTCGTTCTTGTCGAGGGACGAACTGCTCGATGTCACCGGGGAGATGACGGCCGCGTTGTTCTGGTGGCGGACGTACTCGGTGGTGCAGCAGGAGGTCGTCGCGCGCAGCGAGATCTCCGAGCCGGCGCTCAGCGTGCCGGTGCTGCCGGTGGGGCCGCCGTAGCCGACGGAGACGATGTTGCTCTGTACGGCCTCGTCGGCCTCGTCCGTCGGGATGCCGGAGGTCATCACGCCCTCGAAGAAGGAGCCGATGGAGCCGTTGCTGTTGTCACCGCCGGTGCCGAGCACGATCGCGCCCTCCTGATGCATCGGCGAGTAGCCGCCGGCGGTCGGCTCGCCCCCGGAATAGGTCGTCGTCAGCCCGCCGGATTGCGCGTTTCCGTACTTCAGCGCGAAATGGTTCTGCCCGTTGTTCTTCAGCAGCGCGGTCACGAACGGCGTCGGCCCGGTGCCCGTGTCGGACGTGTTCTTGCTGTACCCGGCGTCGGACTGGAAGAGCCCGTTCTCCAGGTCGGCCTGCACCCACGGCCCCTGCCCGTAGCAGGGCGAGAACCAGCACTCGGTGCCGAAGTTGATGGCGTCCATGTGGCCGTTGCCGGTGTCCAGGTTGTTCGTCTCGGCGTTGCCGTAGTCGAAGCAGCAGCGGTTGTTGACGTGGGTGCCGGAGGTCACCATGTACATCCCCTCGGCCTGCCCGTTCACGGCCACGCCCGAGGTGGTGTTGTCCCGGTATCCCATGCCGGCGGAGATCTCCAGGCCGTAGACCTGGTGCCCGCCGACGGTCACCGGCAGTGCGTCCGCCGGCGCCCCGACATCGGCCGCGCCGGCCCCGCCCGCGCCCTCGACGGTGAGGTGGTTGTGACGTGCCGACTGGTCGTAGATCTCGGTGATGATGCAGGTCGTGCCGGAGCAGAAGGAGTCCTGGGCGGCCGCGTCGGCATAACCGCCGGTGGCCAGCAGGCCGATGTTCGCGGTGGCGCCGTCGGAGGCCCGCTTCACCTGGTAGAGCGAGCCGCTGTACGACGAGTACAGAGCCCGGACCAGGCTGTGCGCGGCGACGCAGGGCGTGCCCGCGGCGGCGTAGACGTCACAGGGCAGCGAACTCGCGGCGGCGGCCGGCGGGGCGCCGACGACGAGCGCGGCGATGGTCGCGAGGGCCGCGAGCAGGGACAGGGCGGCGCTTGTGAGCCGCCGTGGACAGGAGCGCAGGAGTCGTGGGAGCACGGTGCACCTCTTCGGTTCCTCGTAGGGCGGTGCGGGGGTCGGCCGAGTTGGTCGATATGCCGAACATCGTTCGATCGAAATACCGGACCAATGCGACGTCGAAATTCCGAACAATTACCGGAAATGCAGAGGCGATTGTTTGCGCGTGACCGAGGACCGTCAACCCCGGCGGACCGGAACAATGACGAGTCTTTAATGTGCAGCCCTTGGCTACGCTTGGGAGGTGAAGAACATCCGGGTCCTGCTCGCCGAGGACCAGGGCATGATGCGCGGCGCCCTGGCCCTCCTGCTCGGCATGGAGCACGACATCGAAGTGGTCGCCCAGGTCTCGGCCGGCGACGCGATCGTGGACGCCGCGCTGCTGCACCGGCCGGACGTGGCCCTGCTGGACATCGAACTCCCTGGCATCAGCGGCCTGGACGCGGCGGCCGAGCTGCGTGAGCAGGCCCCGGACTGCCGGGTACTGATCCTGACCACCTTCGGCCGGCCCGGCTATCTGCGCCGGGCCATGGAGGCCGGAGCGGCCGGCTTCCTCGTCAAGGACGGGCCGGTGGAGGAGCTGGCCCAGGCGATCCGGCGTGTGCTCACCGGGGAGACCGTGGTCGACCCGGCGCTGGCCGCGGCCGCGCTGAGCGCCGGGCCGAACCCGCTGACGGCCCGGGAGTGCGAGGTGCTGAACGCGTCGGCGGACGGGGCGACGGTCGCCGACGTCGCCGCGAAACTGCATCTGTCCGAGTCGACGGTCCGCAACTACCTGTCCGCCGCCATCGGCAAGACGGGGACCCGGAACCGGGCGGAGGCGGTGCGGGAGGCCCGGCAGCAGGGGTGGCTGTGACCTCCCGGCGGCCTACTTCGTCACCTCCGCCGACGCATAGGACGTCCCTGCCGGTGCCGTGCACACGAACCAGTTGGCCCCCTGGAAGCCGTCCACCGAGCGGATCGCCGATCCCGTGTCGTGGGCGGAGAAGCCCTCGGCCGGCTCGGCCACGGCCGTCGTGCCGTCCTTCCAGTGACAGCTGACCTGCCGGGCGCTCTTGGCGACCATGCCGATCACCAGGCGGCCGGAGCTCTCACCGCCGAATCCCAGGCGGGTCGCGGCGGCCTCCAGGTCCGTGCCCGAGAAAGGCTCGAACTTCCTGACCGAGTTGAACATCACCTGCTGCGGCCGACCGTCGCCCCAGCCCCGGGTCGCGAAGTACGAGATCCAGCCGATCAGGTCGGCGGGCTTGCGCGCGTCCGCCGGCTTGATGCCCAGCTCGGCCATGGCGTCGAACTGCCGGTCCGCCTCGGCCTCGTTGCGCGGCGCTCCCCACACCTGAACGCTGACGTGCCACTCCTTGCCCTGGTAGGTCCCCCGTGCCAGCTCGGTCCGCTGCGGCTCGTACACATGCCGCGCCTCCGGCGAGGCCGGCGGCTTCGCCACGTTCGCCTGCCGCTCCCCGTGCCCCCCGCCCGGCAGCCCCGTCACCGCCAGCGTGCCGGCCGTCGATCCGGCCAGGGCCAGCGTCGTGGCCGTCGCCACCGCCCAGCGCCGCGCCCTGCGCCGGCGTCCGCCGCGCATGACCGCCTGCACGGGGGCCGCACCGATCTCGACCTCGTCCGCGGCGTGCGCGAGAAGAAAGGCGATGTCCGTCTGTGTCATGTCCTGGTTCTCCCGGTCCGCGCTCATCACTTCCGCCCTCCCTGCGTCACCGTCTCCGCCAGCCCCGGTACGGCGCGGAGTTTCGCGATCCCCTTGGCCGCGTTGCTCTTGACCGTGCCGACCGAGCAGCCCATCGCCTCCGCCGTCTGGGTCTCCGTCAGGTCCTCCCAGTAGCGCAGCACCACCGCCTCCCGCTGCCGCACGGGCAGCTGGGCGAGCGCCTTGAGCAGGGCGCTGCGGTCGTCGGCCTGTGCGATGCGGTCGCCCGTGTCGGGCACCTCGCGCACCAGGCCCGAGTCGTCCTTCGGCGCCAGGAACTCCTTCAGCCTTCTTCTGTGCCTGCGCGCGTGCGCGTTGATCATCACGCGCCGTACGTACGCCTCCGGGTCGTCGGCCGAGCCGACCCTGCGCCAGGCCACGTAGACCTGTTCGAGTGTCGACTGGACCAGGTCCTCCGCGGCGTGCTGCTCCCCCGTGAGGAGAAACGCCGTACGCATCAGCCGCGGCCAGCGGCCGACCAGGAAGCTCTGGAACTCCTCGTCCCGGGCCTGCTTCCGATCCCCCATGGGCACCTCCTAGATGTCAGAAGGAGTCCACGGGGCGCCCGGACCGTTGCCTCACTTCGCGGAAACCGGAGAAATTCTTCTCGGCAGCCACAGCAGCATCAGCACCGCCCCGCCGAGCAGCATCGCGGTGCTCGTGCGGAAGGCGAGCGCGTAGCCGTCCGTCAGCGCCTCGGCGCCGCCGCCGCTGCCCGTGCCTGCCGCGGCGATGGTCGACATGACGGCGAGCCCGAGTGAACCGCCCATCGTGCGCGAGGTGTTGACCAGCCCCGACACCAGTCCGGCATCCCCCGGCGCCGCACCCGACGTGGCCAGCGAGGCCAGCGGGGTCGCGGCCAGGCCCGCGCCGAGCATCATCAGGATCCCCGGGACCATGATCCCGGTGACGTACCCCTCGTGCGCGCTCATCGTCGACTGCCAGCCGAAGCCCACCGCGGCCACCAGCGTGCCCAGGGCCGCCACCGTGCGCGCCCCGGCCGACCGCATCAGGCGCGGCGCCAGCTTGGAGCCCAGCACCACCGCCAGCGAGCTGGGCACCAGGGCGAGACCGGCCTCCAGCGGCGAGTAGCCGAGCACGTTCTGGGAGTACAGCGTCATGAAGTACCACATGCAGAACATCGCCGAGCCGGAGACGAACATCGCCGTGTTCGCCGACGCCACCGAGCGCAGCCGCAGCAGTCCGAGCGGCATCAGCGGAGCCGTCGTACGGGCCTCGACCAGCAGGAACAGGCCGATGAGGGCCAGTCCGGCGGACAGCGGGACCAGGGTGGCCGCGGCCGACCATCCCTCCGCCTCCGTCTGCACGATGCCGTAGGCCAGGGTCGCGAGGCCGGCCGTCACCAGCAGCGCGCCCGGCAGGTCCAGGCGCCGCCGGTCCCCGGCGCGGCTCTCCGTCAGCCAGAGCACGGCACCGGCGAGCACCACCGCGCCCACCGGCACGTTGATCAGCAGCACCCAGCGCCAGGACAGCACGTCCACCAGCACCCCGCCGACCACTCCGCCCGCGGCCCCGCCGCCGGCGCCCACCGCGGTCCAGGTCGCGATCGCCCGGGCCCTGGCCTGCCCCTCGGGCACCGCGGCCGTCACCAGCGTGAGCGTCGCGGGCGCCAGGACCGCCGCGCCCAGTCCCTGCACGGCCCGCGCCAGCAGCAGCTGCCAGTCCTCCTGGGCCAGACCGCCGCCCAGCGAGGCCACCGTGAAGAGGCCGAGACCGACGAGGAACATCCGCTTGCGGCCGTACAGGTCACCGGCCCGCCCGCCGAGCAGCATGAAGCCGGCGAAGGCGATGGCGTACGCGTTCACCACCCACTGGAGCCCCGAGTCGCTCAGTCCGAGATCCGTGCGCATCGACGGCAGCGCGACGTTGACCACGGACACGTCGAGCACGACCAGGAACTGCCCGGCGCAGGCCAGCGCGACCACCAGCCAGGCCGGGGGCGCGGTGCGGCGGGATATGTGGGAGAGGTCGGTGGCTTCGAGCATGGGTGTCATGCTCTCAACCCGGTTACGGTCCTTGCATCGGCATTTCGGACCACGGACCCCTGGGCCCTACGACCTACACCGCCCGCAGCAGCGTCACCACCGCCGCCCCGCCCAGCCCGATGTTGTGGGCGAGGCCGACCCCGGCCCCGGGCACCTGCCGCTCCCCCGCCTCGCCGCGCAGCTGCCAGACCAGTTCGGCGGCCTGGGCGAGGCCGGTGGCGCCCAGCGGATGCCCCTTGGAGATCAGCCCGCCCGAAGGGTTCACCACCCAGCGGCCGCCGTACGTCGTCGCCCCCGACTCCACGAGCTTGCCGGACTCTCCGACCGGGCACATGCCGAGCGCCTCGTACGTCAGCAGTTCGTTGACCGAGAAGCAGTCGTGCAGCTCGACGACGTGCACGTCCTCGATGCCGAGCCCGGCACGCTCGTACGCCCGGCGTGCCGCCTCGCGGGACATCGGCTGTCCGACGACGTCGATGCACGAGCCGGACGCGAAGGACTCCTCGGTGTCCGTGGTCATGGCCTGCCCGGCGATCTCGACCAGGCCGGTCAGGGAGCGCTCCTCGGCGAACCGCTGCGACACCACCACGGCCGCCGCCGCTCCGTCCGAGGTCGGCGAGCACTGGAGCTTGGTCAGCGGCCGGTGGACCATGCGGGCGGCGAGGATGTCGGCCACGTCGTACACGTCGCGGAACTGGGCGTAGGGGTTGTGCGCCGAGTGGCGGTGGTTCTTGGCGGCGACCGCGGCGAGCTGCGCCTCGGTGGTGCCGTACCGCTCCATGTGCTCGCGGGCGGCGTCCCCGAAGATCTGGGCGGTCGGCGGGCTCGGCTCGAAGCCGTGCCGGGCGGCCATGACGCCGTAGTGCCGGGCCACGGGGGACGTCGCGCTCCAGTCATCAGCGGCTCCGCCGCGGGCCCCTCCGCCGGCGCCTCCCCCGAGCGCGCCCTTCTTCATCTTCTCGAAGCCGAGCGCGAGAACGCAGTCGCAGGCCCCGCCCTCGACCAGCTGCCGGGCCAGCATGAGCGCGGTCGCGCCGGTCGCGCAGTTGTTGTTGACGTTGTAGACCGGGACTCCGGTCAGGCCGAGTTCGTAGGCGGCGCGCTGGCCGGCGGTCGAGGGCTGGAAGCAGTAGCCGACGGGAACCTGTTCCACATCCGTGTACGCGATCCCGGCGTCGGCGAGTGCCGCGCTCCCCGCCTCCCGCACCATGTCCCAGTACTGCCATGCACGGGTCTCGGGTTTCTCGAAGCGGGTCATTCCGACCCCGGCGACATAGGCCTTCATGGCGGGCCAAATTAGAACGTGTTCCACCAAGGCACCAGAGTCTGACGGTAGATCAGAAACCCATGGAAGGGTCAAGAATTCATTAGAGGCCCGAAGCAACGGAATAGTTGCCTGTGCATACGAGGTTTACCGGGCACTTATCTCGCGCGGAAGGCCTTACCCCATGACCCACACGACGACCGACCAGCCCGACCGGAGGGCCGGCGCGGCTGTGGTCCCGGTGCTCGCCTTCGCGGGCATCGTCGTCGCGGTGATGCAGACGCTGCTCGTGCCGGTCATCAAGGACCTGCCGCAGCTGCTGGACACTGCCCCCAGCAACGCCACCTGGGTCCTCACCTCGACCCTTCTCTCCGGCGCCGTGGCCACCCCGATCATGGGCCGGCTCGGCGACCTCTACGGCAAGCGGCGCATGCTGATCCTCAGCCTCGCCGTGATGGTGGTCGGCGCCCTGGTCAGCGCGCTCACCAGCCAGCTGCTCACGATGATCGCGGGCCGCACCCTGCAGGGCTTCGCCATGGGCGCCATCCCGCTGGGCATCGGCCTGATGCGGGACATGCTGCCGCGCGAGCGGCTCGGCTCGGCCATGGCCCTGATGAGCTCCTCGATCGGCGTCGGCGGCGGCCTCGCCCTGCCCGCCGCGGCCCTGGTGGCCCAGCACACCGACTGGCACGCCCTGTTCTACGGCGCGGCCGGCCTGGGCGTACTCGCCATCGGCCTCACCCTCCTCGCCGTACCGGAGTCCCCGATGCGCGCCGAGGGCTCCTTCGACCTGCTCGGCGCGATAGGCCTGTCCACGGGCCTGGTGCTGCTCCTGCTGCCCATCACCAAGGGCAGCGACTGGGGCTGGTCCTCGGGTACGACACTCGGCCTGTTCGCCGCGTCCCTCGTCGTTCTCCTGCTGTGGGGCCTGTACGAGCTGCGCATCCAGGCGCCGCTGGTCGACCTGCGCACCACCGCCCGTCGCGAGGTGCTGCTCACCAACCTCGCCTCGATCATGGTCGGCGTCAGCTTCTACGTCGTCTCGCTCGTCCTGCCCCAGCTGCTCCAGCTACCGAAGGCGACCGGCTACGGCCTCGGCCAGTCCATGGTCGTCGCGGGCCTGTGCGTGGCCCCGCTGGGCCTGACGATGATGTTCACGGCGCCGGTCTACGCCCGCCTGTCCGCCCGCTACGGCCCCAAGACCACCCTGATCACCGGCCTGCTGATCATCGCTCTCGGCTACGGCGGCGGCCTCGGCCTGATGGACGCGGCCTGGCAGACGATCGTCACCTCCGTGGTCCTCGGCGCCGGCATCGGTCTCGCCTACTCCTCGCTGCCCGCGCTGATCGTCGGCGCGGTCCCGGCCTCGGAGACGGGCGCGGCCAACGGCCTGAACACGCTGATGCGTTCCATCGGTACGTCGGTGTCGAGCGCCGTCATCGGCATGGTGCTGGCCAACACGGCGAACAACGTGGGCGGGGTCGAGATCCCGACCATGCACGGCTTCCGCGTCTCCTTCCTGATCGCCACCGCCGCCGTCGCGGTGGGCCTGCTGCTCGCGGTGTTCCTGCCCAAGCCGGCCCGCCCGGCCCAGCACACCCAGCTGCGCGCGAGCAGCGAGGAGGAGGCCGCCATCGAGCACGCCGAGGAGGTCCTGCGGGGCTTCCGCGGCCGGGTGCTGGACGCCGAGGGCACCCCGGTCGCCCGTGCCAAGGTCACCCTGATCGACCGCCGGGGCCGCCAGGCGGGCGCGACCGTCTCCGCCGAGGACGGCAGCTATGCGGTCGCGGTCCCCGCCGAGGGTGCCTACGTCCTGGCCGCGAAGGCCGCCGGGCACGGACCGCTGGCCTCGTCCGCGAGTCACGCGGGCGACGAGCGGGCGGTCGAGCTGGACCTGTCGCTGCCCGGTGAGACCGTCAGCGCCTGAGAGCCCTGCCACTCCTGCGCACCCCCTGTCGCTTCGGCGGCGGGGGGTGCGACAGCATGGGGCGCCCGAGAACGTCGTACAGGACGAGCACGTCGTACAACCGAAAGGACCCCCATGACCGCGGCACCCAAGCCCGAGATCCTGGCCGCGTTCGAGGCGGCGAAGGGCTTCATGCCCGTGGACGAGGGGCTCGCCCTGTACGCGGCCGCCGTCGAGGCCGGGCAGCTGGGGCTGCCGCTGCTGGAGGTCGGCACCTACTGCGGGCGGTCCACGATCCTGCTCGCCGACGCCGCCCGCGAGGCCGGGGTCACCGCACTCACCGTCGACCACCACCGGGGCAGCGAGGAGCAGCAGCCCGGCTGGGACTACCACGACCCGGAGACCGTCGACCCCGAGATCGGCCTGATGGACACGCTGCCGACGTTCCGCCGGACCCTGTACGGGGCGGGCCTGGAGGACCACGTGGTCGCCCTGGTCGGCCGCTCCCCGCAGATCGCCGCGATCTGGAACTCCCCGCTCGGCCTCGTCTTCGTCGACGGCGGCCACACCGACGAGCACGCGAACGCCGACTACGAGGGCTGGGCCACCCATGTGGCCGAGGGCGGCCTGCTCGTCATCCACGACGTCTTCCCACACCCGGAGGACGAGTTCACCGGCCAGGCCCCTTACCGCGTCTACCTTCGCGCCCTCGGCTCCGGTGCCTTCACGGAGGTGTCGGCGACCGGCTCGCTGCGCGTCCTGCGGCGAACGGAGGCGGCGATCCGGACCCGCGGTTAGAGTCGCACTCGTGTCGTACGTAGGCCCTGACTTCGATCCCCCGCAGCCCCGCCGACCCCGTCGCGGGCCGCTGACCGTCGCGCTCGCCGCGCTCGTGCCCGGCGCCCTGCTGGGCTGGCTGGTGTACGAGGCGGTGGGCGGGTCCGGTGGTTCCGGCGGCTCGGACACGGCGGGCGCGCGGACCTCCGCGGCCTCGCCGAGCACCGCCAAGCCCTGGTCGGCGCCCGCCACCGACGACGCCAAGCAGGCGAGCCCGACGCCCACGACGTCGGCCCCCGCTGCCTCCGGCACCCTCAAGGGCAAGGTCGTCGTCATCGACCCGGGCCACAACCCCGGGAACTTCCAGCACACGGCCGAGATCAACCGCCCGGTGGACATCGGCACGAACAAGAAGGAGTGCGACACCACCGGCACGTCCACCAACTCGGGCTACACGGAGGCCCGGTTCACGCTGGACGTGGCCCACCGGCTGCGCACGCTCCTGGAAGAGCAGGGCGCCACCGTGAAGTTGACGCACGACGGCGACTCCCCGCCCTGGGGTCCGTGCGTCGACGAGCGGGCCCGGATCGGCAACACGGCGCACGCGGACGCCGCCATCTCCGTCCACGCCGACGGCTCGGCGGAGGGCGACCGCGGCTTCCACGTCATCCTTCCCGCGTCCGTGCACGCCGGCGCCGCGGACACCCGCCCGATCGTCGACTCCTCCCGCGACCTCGGCGAGCGCGTCGCGGGCAACTTCCTGCGCGTCACGGGCGAACCCCCCTCCAACTACGTGGGCGACGGTACCGGTCTCGTCACACGTCAGGACCTGGGCGGTCTCAATCTGTCAACGGTTCCCAAGGTCTTCATCGAGTGCGGCAACATGCGCGATAGCAAGGACGCGGCACTGCTGACCAGCGGCGCCTGGCGACAGAAGGCCGCGCAGGGGATCTCTGAGGGAATCGTGAGTTTCCTGCGTGGGTCGTGACCGTCGGGCGGAACCGGCCGGACAGGCCGATCATGTGGACGATAGTGTCTACCGACGACGTGACGACCTACGAAGGACCTTTGAAGTGAATATCCGCTCCCTCACTAGAGGCGACGGCGTGGTGATCGGAGCAGCTGTCCTGCTGTTCATCGCGTCGTTCCTCGACACGTTCGACACCTCCGGCAGCGACATCCCCAACGCCTGGGACAACCTCGGCCTGGTGATGAGCATGTACGTCGGCGGCATCATCGGTGCGGTCCTCATCGTCGTCGCCCGAGCCCTCCCGCAGCCTCGCAAGGTCGCCGGCCTCGAACTCGGCCAGGTCGGTGTCGCCTTCACGCTCTTTGCCGCGTGGACCTCGTTCTGGACGATCATCGACCCGTTGGGCGCGTTCAGCGACGAGTTCGGCAGCTCGAGCGTCGACACCGGTTCCGGCCTCATCCTCGGCCTCATCGCCGCTCTCCTCCTGGCCGCAGCCGCCATCGCCACCCCCCTGGTCCCCGCTCTGCAGGCGGCCCTGGTCCCGGCTCCCAAGCCGGGGGCGGCCCCGCAGCCCTACGGTGCCCAGCCGCCCGGCGGTTACGGCTACCCGGGCGCACCGGCCCCGCAGCAGCCGTACGGTGCCCAGCCGCAGCCGGGCCAGCCGTTCGGGCAGCCGGGCCCGCAGGCCGCCGCCCCGGCGCCGCAGCCGGCCGCTGCCGGATCGGACTTCTCGCCGTTCTGGTTCGCCGTGCCCATGACGCGTCCGCTGTTCGCCGAGGACGGCTCGCCGACGCCGATCGCCGAACTGGCGCCGGGCACCTGGTACCTGGCGGTCGAGCAGCGCGGTGCCGCGCTGGTCGCCCAGACCCAGGACGGCCGCCGTGGTGTGCTCCAGGACACCACGGGGATCCAGCGCGGCTGAGCCGTACGACCGTTCACCGAGCGGCCCCTCGCCCTTCCGGGCGGGGGGCCGTTGCCGTACAGTCGCCTCCCGGCTAGGAACTGACGGTACGTCAGGAGGCATGGCATGCGGCTCGGTCTCGCACTCGGCTACTGGGGACGCGGCCCGGACGCCGGTCATGTGCCGCTGGCCCGCGAGGCGGAGCGGCTCGGCTACCACTCCGTGTGGACGGCGGAGTCCTGGGGCTCGGACGTCTTCACACCGCTGACCTGGATCGCCGCGCAGACCTCAACGATCGGACTGGGCACGGCGGTTGCCCAGATGGCGGCGCGCACCCCGACCGCCACCGCGATGCACGCGCTCACCCTGGACCACCTCTCCGGCGGCCGCGTGCTGCTCGGGCTCGGCCTGTCCGGGCCGCAGGTGGTGGAGGGCTGGTACGGCCGGCCGTTCCCCAGGTCGCCGCTGACCGCGACCAGGGAGTACGTGGACGTCGTACGCCAGGTGCTGCGGCGCCGGGCGCCGGTGGAGGCGGACGGCTCCTTCCATCCGCTGCCGTACCGGGGTGCGGACGGGACCGGTCTGGGCAAGCCGCTGAAGCCGATCACCCACCCCCTGCGCCCCGGTCTCCCCGTGCTGCTGGGCGCGGAGGGCCCCAAGAACGTGGCCCAGACGACCAGGATCGCCGACGGCTGGCTGCCGCTGTACTGGGCGCCGAGCCGGCCCGAGGTGTACGGGGACGCGGTACGGGAGCTGCCCGAGGGGTTCATGGTGGCGCCGATGGCCCGGGTGAAGGTGTGTGACGACGTGGCGGAGGGGCTGCTGCCCGTGAAGGCCATGCTCGGCTTCTACATCGGCGGGATGGGGCATGCGGCGCGCAACTTCCACGCCGACCTCATGGCCCGCATGGGCTACGAGGAGGAGGCGCGGCGGATCCAGGAGCTGTTCCTGGCCGGGCGGCGCGAGGAGGCCGTGCTGGCCGTGCCGGACGCCTTCGCCGACGAGATCTCCCTGGTGGGCCCGCGCGAACGCATAGCGGAACGCCTGGAGTTGTGGCGCAAGGGCCCGGTGACGGACCTGCTGGCCCTGTCACCGGACCCGCACACCCTCAGGGTGCTGGCGGAACTGAACTCCTAGCCGCCGCTCAGCTGCGAGGCGGACGGCACCTGGTCCTTGACCGGGGCGCCGGCATCCTGGCCTGCTTCCTTCACCTTGTTGATGATGTCGTCGAAGGAACCGGCCGCGTTGTCGTCGCCCTTGCGCAGCTTGGCGGGCAGGTTCTTCAGGGCTTCGATGCCGGCCGTGAGCGGTGCGAGGGCCTTGGAGAGCGTCGGGTCGCCCTGGGCGTTCTTCTGGGCGGCCTTGAGCCGGTTGTAGGCGAAGGCGCCGGCCAGGCCGGCCTTCAACAGCGCCAGCTTGCGGCCCTTGGCGCCCTTCTTGAACTTGCCCGCCTTCCAGGGCTTCACGATCCACTGGTAGGTCGCGCCGGCGGCGAGGCCCGCGTTCGCCACGAACCGGGCCTTGGCGAACTTCTGCCGCTCGGCCGAGGTGCTCGGGCTGGGCGTGGCCGCGTCGAGGGCGACCGCCTCCGCCGTGGTCTTCGTACGGGTCTGGTCACTGCTGCTGGCGCCGCAGGCCGTGGAGCCGGCCAGCAGGGCGCAGCACAGGGTGAGCGCCACGCAGAGGCGCCGTATCGGTACGGGCACGGGGTCCTCCGGACGTGTCTCCCCGAGCGGGTGCTTCCTACGGCAGCCTCACCCGGACGGCCGATGTCCGCCACTCGGGCGGGGCCGTCCGGGTTTCAACCGGTGCCGGTGGTTCAGCGGCAGCAGTCGGCGTCCAGGCCGGCCGGCAGCTGTTCCCCGCCGAAGACCGCGCACGTGGCGTCGTGGCCGCCCAGGGCGGCGACGGCGAGCAGGAGGGAGCCCGCGGTCCAGGTGGTGAGTTCGAGGGGCCAGATGGCGCTGTCCTCGAAGACGTAGCCCGTCCAGTACAGGCCGCTCTCCGCGTCGCGCAGGTGCTGGATGGACTGGAGGATCTCCAGGGCGCGGTCGGACTCGCCCATCGCCCACAGGGCCAGGGCCAGCTCACTGGACTCGCCGCCGGTCACCCACGGGTTGGGGACCACGCAGCGGACGCCGAACCCGGGCACGACGAAGCGGTCCCAGTCCGCCTCGATGCGGGACTTGGCCTCCGCTCCGGTCAGGGCGCCGCCGAGGACCGGGTAGTACCAGTCCATCGAGTAGCGGTCCTTGTCGAGGAAGCGTTCGGGGTGGCGGCGGATCGCGTGACGCAGCGACCCCACCGCCAACTCCCAGTCCGGCTGCGGCTCTTCACGCTGCTCGGCGATGGCGAGGGCACAGCGCAGGGCGTGGTGGACGGAGGAGCTGCCGGTGAGCAGCGCGTCCGCGGTGGGCGTGCCGTCGTCCTCGCGGCGCCAGCCGATCTGGCCGCCGGGCTGCTGGAGCCGCAGCACCCATTCGACGGCCGCGTAGACGGTGGGCCACATGCGGTCCAGGAACGTGTCGTCCCCGGTGGACAGGTAGTGGTGCCAGACGCCCACGGCTATGTAGGCGACGAAGTTCGACTCGCGGGCGCGGTCGGTGACATCGTCGTGGGCGCCGTCGGCGTAGGCGGCGTACCAGGAGCCGTCCTCGTTCTGGTGGGTGGCGAGCCAGGTGTACGCCCGCTCGGCGGCCTCGTGTTCGCCGGCCGCGTCCAGCGCCATGGCTGCCTCGGTGTGGTCCCACGGGTCGAGGTGGTGGCCACGGAACCACGGGATCGCCCCGTCCTCCCGCTGTACGGCGAGGATGCCGCGCACGGTCGCGGCGGCCTGCTCGGCGGTGAGGACCCCGGGCAGGACGAGGTGTTCTGTCCGGGGAGTGGTCACTTGGCGGCCGCCCCGTCGGTCTCGGCGAGCCGGGGCAGGTGGGGCTTGGTCGCGTAGAGGACGAAGCTCTTGCCGATGACCGGGTTCAGCGCCTGCTCGGCGATGCGGGTGGCGAGCGGCTTCTTCATGATGTCCCAGACCAGCAGCTTGTGGTACGCCCGCACCGGCAGCGCCTTGTCGTTGTCCACGCCGAAGGCGCACTTGAGCCACCAGTACGGCGAGTGCAGGCCGTGCGCGTGGTGGGTGCCGTACGGCTTCAGGCCCGCCTCGCGGACCTTGGCCAGCAGTTCGTCGGCCTTGTAGATGCGGATGTGGCCGCCCTCGACCTCGTGGTAGGCGTCGGACAGCGCCCAGCAGACCTTCTCGGGCCCGTAGCGCGGCACGGTGATCGCGATCCGGCCGCCGGGCTTCAGCACGCGCACCATCTCGGCGAGCACGCCCTTGTCGTCGGGGATGTGCTCCATCACCTCGGAGATGATGACGACGTCGAAGGACTCGTCCGGGAAGGGCAGCGCGAGGGCGTCGCCCTCCATCGCGGTCGCGGTCGCGCCCTCCGGTGCCTCGCCGGCCTCCTTCATCGCCGCGAACCACTTGGCGACCTCGCGGATCTCCTCGGCGTTCTGGTCGAGGGCCACGACCTGCGCGCCGCGCCGGTAGCACTCGAAGGCGTGCCGACCGGCCCCGCAGCCGAGGTCCAGGACACGGTCGCCCGGGGCGAGCGGGAACCGGGAGAAGTCGACGGTCAGCACGTGGCCCTGCTTTCGGAAGAGATGCCGGTGTCGGTCGTGGCGGGTGCCGGGGCAGCGCTCGCTGCGGCCGCGGAGCGGCCGGGGGCCGTGCCCGCGTGGGGGACGGCGATGGCCTCGCGGTAGCGGGCTACCGTTCCCTCGGCGGCGCGGGCCCAGGTGAACCTCTCCAGCACCCGCTGCCGGCCCGCCGTACCGAGCCGCACCCGCAGCTCCGGGTCCCCCAGCAGCCGGCCGAGCCCGGCGGCCAGCGCACCCGCGTCACCCGGCGGTACGGCCAGGCAGGTCTCGCCGTCACGGCCGGCGACCTCGGGGATCGCGCCGCCGGTGGTGGCGACCAGCGGGGTGCCGGTGGCCATGGCCTCGGCGGCGGGCAGCGAGAAGCCCTCGTAGAGCGAGGGCACGCAGGCGACCTCCGCCGAGCGGATCAGGTCGACCAGTTCGGCGTCGGAGATGCCCTTGACGAAGTCGACGGCGCCGTCGAGGCCGTAGCGCTCGACGGCCTGGGCGACCGGGCCCTCCTGGGGGCGCTTGCCGACGACGACGAGGTGGGCGGCCGGGTGCTCGGTGCGCACCTTCGCGAGCGCCTCGACGAGGAAGACCAGGCCCTTGAGGGGCACGTCCGCACTGGAGGTGGTGACGATCCGTCCGGGCACCTGGGGGACGGCCGGATTCGGCGCGAACAGGTCGGTGTCGGCGCCGATGTGGACGACGTGGATGCGGTCGTCGCGGACGCCGAGGTGGTCCACGATCTCCTGGCGGGAGGTGCCGGAGACGGTGAGCACGGAGGGCAGGCGGCGGGCGACGCGCTTCTGCATCCGGGTGAAGGCGTACCAGCGGCGCACCGAGTAGCGGCGCTTCCAGCCCTCGGCCGCGTCCAGCTCCAGCTGCCGGTCGACGGTGATGGGGTGGTGGATGGTGGTGACCAGGGGCGCGCCGATGTCGCCGAGCAGGCCGTAGCCGAGCGTCTGGTTGTCGTGGACGACGTCGAACTCACCGCGCCGGGCGCGCAGATGGTGGCGGGCGCGCAGGGAGAACGTCAGCGGTTCGGGGAAGCCGCCGGTCCACATGGTGGCGACCTCCAGGGCGTCGACCCAGTCCCGGTACTCGTCCCGCTGGGGGGTCCGGAAGGGGTCGGGCTGGCGGTACAGGTCGAGGCTGGGCAGCTCGGTCAGGCTCAGGCCCTCGTACCTCTCGTCCAGGACGGGGTAGGGCTGCGAGCCGATGACCTCCACCCGGTGGCCGAGGCGGGCCAGCTCGCGGGAGAGGTGCCGTACGTAGACGCCCTGGCCGCCGCAGAACGGGTTCCCTTTATAGGTGAGAAGCGCGATGTTGAGCGGTCGCTCGCCGTCGGCTGCGAGGTCCGGTCGGGGACCCGCCTGACTGGCCTCAGCGGTCACTCCGGGCCCCCTTCTCCCTGCACTGTCCCGCGACACTACGACGGGACGCTAATCTAGAACAAGTTTCAGACTTGATCGTTCAAGAGGCTCTGAATCTACCGGCAGGTAGGGGCACTGGGAGCAGTGGATCAGGTGATTCACGCCACGGCCCGGACCCCCGCCGTGCAGGATGATCACGTGCCCTACAGATGTCCTCACCGACTGTCACGGAACGGGTCCCATGCCTGCGGAATCCAAGCTGGAAGCCAGTAGCGTCCGGCCCCCTTCGGCGCCGCTGACCGAGCGGCAGGAGGCCCGCCGACGCCGGATCCTGCACGCGAGCGCGCAGCTGGCCAGCCGGGGCGGTTTCGACGCCGTACAGATGCGCGAGGTCGCCGAGTCCTCGCAGGTGGCCCTCGGCACCCTGTACCGCTACTTCCCGTCCAAGGTGCACCTGCTGGTCGCCACCATGCAGGACCAGCTGGAGCACATGCACGGCACCCTGCGCAAGAAGCCCCCGGCGGGCGACACGGCGGCCGAGCGGGTCGCGGAGACCCTGATGCGGGCCTTCCGCGCCCTGCAGCGGGAGCCGCACCTGGCCGACGCGATGGTCCGCGCCCTCACCTTCGCCGACCGCAGCGTCTCCCCCGAGGTCGACCAGGTCTCCCGGCAGACCACGGCGATCATCCTGGACGCGGTGGGGCTGGAGCACCCGACCCCGCAGCAGCTCTCCGCGGTCCGGGTCATCGAGCACACCTGGCACTCGGCCCTGATCACCTGGCTCTCGGGCCGCGCCTCCATCGCACAGGTGAAGATCGACATCGAGACGGTGTGCCGGCTGATCGACCTGACGGACCCGGACGCGTCGCACTGACACCCTCGTGACAAGGGGGTGGCCTCGGCGACGGACCCTCGCCGGGACAGACGAAACCTACGAGACGGGTTCCCTTCGCCGGTATGAACCGGATCAGGTGTTAGGGGTCGCCGTCCGGCCTGACTGCTGCTTTTCGGCCTCTCAGCCCTACCGTCGCTGTCGGCCTCGGCGGATGCCTGTGCGTCTCGCCAAAGTCGGCTACTCCGGTCGGACTCCCTCACTCGCCTCGTAGGCTCTATCAGGATAATCCCGATAGGCGCGACGGAACCCGACAAATGGGAAAAATTTCCATCATGACGTGCCGTCGCGCGGGGGCTACTCCTCGGGTGGGAACACCGGCTCCCCGCTGCCCAGCAGGGTGATCACGATCGCCTCCACCGGGCAGCTCTCGGCCGCGTCCAGGACCTGTTCGCTCGCGTCGGTGTCCGGTTCGGCGGGGTGGGACTGGCGGGCGGTGTCGAGACGGAAGCCGTCCGGGGCATGGTGGAGGCACTGGGCCGAGCCGATGCACACGGACCGGTCGACCTCGACGTGCCAGCGGTCGCCCATCCCTACGCCCCCGCCGGCAGGTGGATCATCTTGTGCTCGAGGTACTCGCCGTAGCCCTCGGGGCCGAACTCCCGCCCCAGCCCCGAGTTCTTGTAGCCGCCGAACGGGCCGAGCATGTCGAGGCTGAAGGTGTTGACGGAGTAGGTGCCGGTACGGACCTGCCGGGCGACCTCGATGCCGTGCTCGACGTCGGCCGTCCACACGCTGCCGGACAGGCCGTAGTCCGAGTCGTTGGCGATCTTCACGGCCTCCTGCTCGTCGCCGTAGGGGAGCAGGCAGATCACGGGGCCGAAGATCTCCTCGCGGGCGATCCGCATGGAGTTGTCGACGTCGCCGAAGAGGGTGGGCTCCACGTACCAACCGCGCTCGAGACCGGCCGGGCGGCCGCCGCCCGTGAGGATCTTGGCACCCTCCTCCTGGCCGATCCGGATGTAGTCGAGGTTGCGCTGCTGCTGGCGCCGGGCGACCAGAGGGCCGACCTGGGTGGCCGCATCCAGCGGGTCGCCGACCTGCAGGGCGCCCGCCGCCTGCGCGAAGGCGTCCGCGAACTCGTCGTAGCGGGCGCGCGGGACGAGGATGCGGGTCTGGGCGACACACGCCTGCCCGTTGTTCATCCAGGCCGCCGGGACGATGCCCGCGACCGCCGCCGACACGTCCGCGTCGGGCAGCACGACCGCCGCCGACTTGCCACCCAGCTCCAGCGTGACCCGGGTGAGATTCCGGGCGGCCACTTCCATCACCCGCCTGCCGGCCGCGACCGAGCCGGTGAAGGAGACCTTGTCGATGCCGGGGTGCCCGACCAGGTACTCGCTGACCTCGCGGTCGGCGGGGAGGATCGACAGGACGCCCTCCGGCAGGCCGGCCTCGCGGGCGATCTCACCGAGCAGGTACGCGTCCAGCGGGGACTCCGGGGACGGTTTGAGCACGACCGTGCAGCCGGTCAGCAGCGCGGGGGCGAGCTTGGCCGCGGCCACGAACTGCGGGACGTTCCACGGGACGACGGCCGCGACCACGCCCACCGGTTCGCGCCGCACCAGGATCGGGCCGAGGACCCCGTCGCGGCGCTCCTCGTACGTGAAGTCCCGTGCGACCCGGATCGCCGAGTCCCACACCATCATCGCGCCGAGCGCCTGGGCGAGGACGCTCCAGGAGTACGGGGAGCCGTTCTCCGAGGAGATCACCCGGGCGATCTCCTCGTGCCGGGCGGCGATGCCGTCCTTGATCCGGGTGACGACCTCGATCCGCTCCTCCAACGTCGCACGCGGCCAGGGGCCTTCGTCGAAGGCCCGGCGCGCGACGGCCACCGCCCGGTCGACGTCCTGGCGGGAGGCGTGCGGCACCCGGCCGATGACCTCCTCGGTGTGCGGGGAGATCACCTCGATGACGTCCTTGCCCAGGGGTTCGGTCAACTCCCCGCCGATGAACAGCTGTCCGTGTTCCACGAGCTCGGTCATGGCCGACTGCCTCCCGCCGCACTGCATGTTTCTGACGCTGTTTCAGAACTGATATCAGTTCTAGTTATAGGGAGCAATGGCCGGCACCGAAGAGGCCCGCACCAGCGGGTTTGCCGCCGGCGCGGGCACCGGCGGCGTGATACCGCGCGGGCCGTCCGTGGAGGCACCTCGTTCAGGAGGCAAGGACTAGTCCGATTTATTGATCTACAAGCGTGTTTCCTCATGATTGCACCGGTGCTCCGGTGTGCCCAGGTCGAGCTCGCACTCAGACTCGGGGAACGCCCGAGACTCCAAGGACAAGGAGTACCCACATGAGTCCTGAGCGCAGGACGACCTCGCACCTCGGGCCGGCGGCTCACGGCGGGCTCAACAGGGTCCGCAGGCTCGCCGCGATCGCGACAGCGGTGACGGTCACGGTGGCGACCCCCGCGGTGGCGGTGGCCGCCGGCGTGACCTCCCGGTCGGGCGCGACGTACGTCAGTGACCCCCACTGCGACCACGACAAGCCACGCCATCGTGCGGGCGGCGACGACGACTGCGAGACCCAGCACCCGAAGCCCACCGTCACGGTGACGAAGACGGCGACGGCTACGGCTACGGCTACGGCTACGGCTACGGCTACGGCTACGGCTACGGCTACGGCGACCACCACCGCGACGGCGACCGTGACCGCCACCACCACCGCAACGGCGACCGCGACCGTGACCGCCACCGCGACGGCGTGCGGCACCGGCGTCGATTCGGCGAAGTCGAACGGCATGGAGCAATTCCTCGCCGCACTCGTCAATGGGGTGCCCTTCGCCGGAAGGCGCCCCAACACCAACACCAACCCGGACAACCCGAACATCGTTTCCGGCCCCGCCAACACCGCCGGCTGGATCGACCTCAGCACGATCACCGGCTTCCCCACCAATTCCCCGGTCTGCGACGTGTCGGTCGACGCCCAGGGCAGTGACGCGTTCTACAAGATCATCACTCAGGGCGGCTCGGTCTACACCCTGCACTGCGCGGCCAACGGCACCAAGTGGTGTGGGGACGTCTTCGACGTCGTCGGCACCCCCTGCCATCATCACTCGCAGCGTGGGCACACGCATCCGGTCGAGGTACCGCCCGCGGCCGGCAGGGGCGCAGGACGGCCCGGGCGCGTGGCGAGCCCGGAGGTGTTCGACTTGCTCCGGGATATCTGACGGCTTGTCAGTTCTGGCTATAGTGGCCATGGTTGTGGGGCGCGGGCGACGGGGTGGAGGACGGATGTCGAAGACGTTCGATCACGGCGGGGGCGTACGGTCGGTCCAGGTCCCGATCCCGGACAACCCCCTCGGTCACACGCTGGTGTACGTCGTGGACACCGACCGGGGTCCGGTCCTGGTGGACACGGGCTGGGACGACCCGGCGTCCTGGGCGGCCCTGACGGACGGGCTGACCGCCTGTGGCACGTCCGTCGCGGAGGTGCACGGGGTGGTCATCACCCACCACCATCCGGACCACCACGGGCTGTCGGGGCAGGTCCGCGAGGCCTCCGGGGCGTGGGTGGCGATGCACGCGGCCGACGCCGCCCTCGTACGCAGGGCGCGGGAGACGCGTCCGGGGCGCTGGTACGCGTACATGGCCGCAAAGTTGGCGGCGGCAGGGGCGCCCGAGGAACACATCGCCCCGCTGCGCGCCGCCCGGGGCCGCCGTACCCTGCCCGGCCTCGCGCCCGCCCTGCCGGACCGCGAGATCGTCCCCGGCGAACTCCTCGGCCTGCCCGGCCGCCGGCTGCGCGCGATATGGACCCCGGGCCACACGCCCGGCCACGTCTGCCTGCATCTGGAGGAGGCGCACCCGGCCCGACTGCCTGGCCACGGGCGACTGTTCAGCGGCGACCACGTCCTCCCGGAGATCACCCCGCACATCGGCCTGTACGAGGACCCCGACGACGCCACCGTCACCGACCCCCTCGGCGACTACCTCGACTCCCTGGAGCGGGTGGGCCGTCTCGCCCCCGCCGAGGTGCTCCCGGCCCACCAGCACGCCTTCACCGACGCGCCCGCCCGGGTAGGGCAGTTGCTCAGCCACCACGAGGAACGCCTCACCGGCCTGCTCGCCCTCCTCTCCGAGCCGCTCACCCCCTGGCAACTGGCCGAGCACATGGAGTGGAACCGTCCCTGGCCCGACATCCCCTACGGGTCGCGGAACATCGCGGTCTCGGAGGCCGAGGCCCATCTGCGACGCCTGGTCAAGCTGGGGCGCGCGGAACCGGTGCCGGGGAGTGAGCCGGTGGCGTACGTGGCGGTGTGAGTCAGCCGAGGCCCGCCGCCTCCCGTTCCTCCTGGCTCAGCGGCGGGCCGGGCAGGGGTCCCCTGCGGGGGCCGAAGCAGATGTTCCACAGCATGTCGGGGGCGAAAAGACGGGCCGCCGGCGTCTTCAGGCTCATCACGTCCAGCAGGCCGTGCAGGGCGCGCGGGTTCTCGGATCCGGCGGCGACCGCCTTGTCGACGTACGCGGTGAGCAGCCGCTCGACGGCGGTCGGCGGATTGGCCGCGGCCCCGGGGTAGTAGGCGTCCTGGCCCACCGCCAGGTTCCAGGCGTTGCCGACCGGCCCGGCCACCGCGCGCTGGATGCGGCGCGCGGTGCCGGGGGCGGTGGGACCGTGGCGGTCGAGGACCCGGCCGAGTGCCTGCACGCTCTGCGCGGCGACGGAGAGGCCGTGGCCGTAGACCGGGTTGTACCCGGCGACGGCGTCCCCGATGACCGCGAAGCCGTCCGGCCAGGTCTCCGCGTTCTCGTAGTAGCGGCGGCGGTTGGCCGTGCTGCGGGTGGTGACCGGGTCGGTGAGCGGCTTGGCCTGGGCGAGGAGGTGGCCGATGACCGGGTCCTTGAGGCCGGTGAGCGCGAAGTGCTCGAACTCGTCCGGATCGGCGGTGGGCCGGCCGCCGCGGGTGCCCGAGAGCGTGACCAGCCAGCGGTCGCCCTCGATCGGTACGACGACTCCGCCCCGGCCGGGCGCGTCCCGTGGGTCGGCCTGGACGTTCACGACCGGGTAGCGCAGCCCGGTGGTACCGCCGGGGGCGGCGTAGACGCGGCTGGCGTAGGCGACGCCCGCGTCGACCACCCGCTCCTCCACCGGGGCGTGGCCGAGTTCCTGGAGCCACTTCTGTGCCTGGGAGCCGCGGCCGCTCGCGTCGATCACCAGGTCGGCGTGGAGGGTGGCCGGCCGTCCGTCCGGCCCGTGCGGTACGCGGATGCCGGTCACCCGCCCCTTCTCGTCCGCGAGGCCCACCACCCTCGTACCGTCGAGCAGCGTGATGCGGCGCCGGGCGAGGACGTCGGCCCGGATCACCGCGTCCAGCAGGTCCCGGCTGCACACGATCATGTGGTGCCGGGAGTCGGTGAACCGCCGGAACCACTGGCCCGAGGGCGCCTTGCTCACCAGGTCCGCCATCACGTCGATCAGCCCGGCCCCCTTGCCGACCAGTTCCCCGGTGACGCCCGGCAGCAGTTCCTCCAGCGCGGTCACGCCGCCGGACCACAGCAGGTGGGCGTGGCGGGCCTGGGGCAGCCCCTTGCGCGGCTCGGGTCCCTCCGGCAGCCGGTCGGCCTCCACGATCGTGACCTCGTGGAAGCGGCTCGCGAGCACGGAGGCGGCGAGCATGCCGGCCGTACTGCCGCCGATCACGAGCGCGGTCCGGCGGGCGGTGCGTATGTCAGGCATATGAGGTGCGACCTTCTGTGGCGACCGCCTCCCGGCGGAACGATTCGACAACCGACGCATGCAACCGCAGGGCCTGCGCGACGCACTCCAGCTCACTGTCGGGGACATCGGCGGGAGGCTCGGACAGACCGACGGGAACGGGCCCGGATCCGGACCCGGACTCGGCCGGCGGCACCTGCGCGGGCACCGGCTGCTCGGGTGCCGTCCGCTCCTCCCCCGCCTCGGCCGAGCGCAGCGCTTCCGTTGCGAGCAGGATGTCCACCGCTCCCGCGATGCCCCGTGCGGCGGCGTCGGGGTAGCCGGCTGCCGTGGCCGACCGGTGGGTTCGGATGCGGCGGGAGGTGCTGAGGTGGGGGGCGAGTTTGAGGAGGCCGTCGTTGATGGCGGCCCGGCGCAGTTCCAGGCGGAGGGCGGCGCCGCTGACCCGCCCGGTCGCCGGGGCGGACGGGGCCGTGACGGTCAGCATCGCCTGCCACAGGGGCTTGAGGCGCCGGTGGGTGCGGACCAGGCGACGGCGCTCCTCCACGACCGGGCCGGCCTGCCCGGCGATGAAGCCCACCGCGACCAGTCCCGCCTCGGCGATGGCGAACGGCGGCGCGACGTACGTCGACAGCCAGTCCCAGTCACGGCCGCTCCAGCGGGCGCCGATCGCGGCGAGCTTGGCGATGTCGAAGATGAGCCCGAGCGCGTAGGCGACCTGGAGGAAGACCACGGCCCGGCGCAGCCAGGTGTCCTCGACCTCCTTGAACCAGGCCCACAGGATGCCCGCCGCGACCACCGCGGAGACCATGTGCGCGACCAGGTAGAGCAGGGCGAACTCGCGCATCCAGGGCGTGTTGGCGTAGTAGGTGTCGAGGTCCCGCAGCCGCTCCACATGGGGGTCGCCGAGCAGGAAGGTCGTCCACAGGCCGAGGATGATGGCGGCGTAGACCATCCGGACCGTACGGGTGCGCCGACGGCGGACCGCCGACGGGGGCTCGCGCCAGGTGATGATCAGCCAGAGACAGGCCCCGCAGTACGCGGTGAGCAGGGAATAGACCCACAGTCCCGCGAAGTTGGGCACGCCGGTGATCTCGTTGATGCGGTGCAGGTTTCCCGGCGGCAGCGAGGCGAAGACGATCGCGCCGATGCCGAGCAGCAGCGCGGTGGCCCTCAGGATCGGGTCCTGCCAGGCCCGCCGCAGCAGCGGCAGCTTGATCACGAAGGCCACCGCGAGCAGCACGGCCGGGACGGCGTAGGCGGTGAAGGAACCCGCCAGGTCCCAGCGCATCACGGCCCGCCGATGTTGCCCAGCGAGGACGACAGCCGCCCGGTGAGGGTGTCCTGGGTCGTACGGCCGGACGCCGCGCCCGGACCCACGACCCTGGAGAACTTCGCCGCGAGCCGCAGCCCGCACTCCTCTGCCTCCCATTCCGCCGCGGCCGCCGTCGCGGCGGGCGACCGGGTGGCCACGGCGACCACCTGGTCCCAGGGGATGTCCTCCTCGGCCTGGGACAGCAGCCGGCGCGCCGCGGCGGGCATGCCGGCCGGGTAGTGCACGTCCAGCGTCTGGTAGTGGATGTGGCCGATCTCGTGCCCCGCGATGACGAACTTGTGCTCGTCCGGCGCCCGGTCCTCGACCACGACGATGTACTCCTCGTCCATCGCGAAGGTGACGCCGGAGACGTCCAGGCCGGGCGGGAAGGCGACGAACTTCAGCCTGACCGGACGGTCGAGCTGCGGGCTGAGCGTGGCACAGACCGCGTGCAGGAACGCCTTCGGCTCGGTGGGCGGGGTCAGCGTCCGGGCCGTGTCGCGGACGAGCCGTTCGAGGAACCGCTTCGGCGATTTCGGCGATCTCGTCGGTCTGCGGGACTTCGGCGAACTGTCGGGGCTCATTCGTCGTCCTTGCGGTCGGCAGGCGTGCGGCGACCATAGAGCCAGGAAGGCTTGAACTGCACGTTCCCGTGCACGGAACGATCATTTACGGCCAGAACCGAATCAGGCACGCCCGGCACCCTTCAGACCCGCGACGCCCTTCAGACCCGCGACACCCTTCGGGTCCACGGCGCTCTTCGGGTCCACGGCGCTCTTCAGGCCCTCGGCACCCTGCGCGTCCTCCGGACCTCCCGCCCGCTCCGAGGTGATGATCATCTCTGCCAGGTCCGCGAGGGTGGACAGCTGACGGGCGTTCATCTGCGGGGCGCGCGCGGCCAGTCGTACGAGCCCGCTCTCCCGCAGCCGCAGCAGCGGGTCGGCCTCCGCCTCCAGGCTCTGCAGCACCGGCCGCAACGCCTCGTGCAGCGCCTCCGGTTCGTCCGCGATGAAGAAGCCCGCCGGCAGCCCGAAGAACCGGCGCAGCCGGTCGGTGTGTTCGAGGCCCGGCATACCACTCTTGCGCCACTCGCTCAGCCACTGCCGGCTGGTTCCGGCGATCCTGGCCAGCTCGTCCAGCGAGTACCGCTTGCCGTCGGCCCGGCGCCGGGTCTCGCGGATGAAGTCCAGCCGCTGCCGGACCCGTTGGGCGAGACCGGTCTCCGGCGCCCGGCCTCCCGAGAGCAGCTCGACGAGGACACCGACGGGGATGCCGGTGCGGTAGGAGAGGCCGGCCACGTCCAGGACCTCCGGCAGCCGGCCGGGGCGGCCGGTCAGCTCTCCGAGTCGGTCCAGCGCGTCCGCCAGCGGGGCGTAGGCGTCACTCACCGAGGTCCCCCCTGGGCGTGTCGTCCGTTCGGTGGCTGAGCTGACGCGAGGCTACCCGGTCCCCCGGGCGCCGACCAGACATGACAACACCCGCTGCTGAAAATGGCAGCAATCGTTGACAGTTGACGGTGCGGTGGGTGAAGATCGAGGCACAGAGAGCAAGATCGACCCGCCCTGGGTGCTGCCTATGGGGGAGCAGCATCCAGGGCGCCTCTCTGTCTGCCTGTGTCCGCCTTCTCCCCGCGAAGGTGAGGCTCCGATGCCGCAGTCCGTCCTTCTCCTCGGGGCCGGCGGCCGGGCCGCGTACGGCGAGCACCCGCTCGCGCGGATCGCGGCGGTCCACCCGGTGGTGCTGGTCGACCCGGCGCCGCCCGCCTGGGCACGCCCCTACCTGGCCGGCCACATCGCGGCCGACCCCGGCCAGGAGGACGCCACCGCCGAGGCCGTCGCGCACCACGCGGCACGGCACGGGATCGACGGCGTACTGACCTGGACGAGGGAGCACCTGACCGCCGCCGCTCTCGTCGCCGCCCGGCTGCGGCTGCCCGGCATCCCGTACGAGGCGGCCGCGGCCTGCACCGGCCCGGCCGCGTTACAGACGCTGCTCGCCCGCCACCGGATCGCGCCGGCCGGCCGGGAGGACGGCGAGGGCCCGCTGGTCTCGGTGGAGGCCGTCGTCCTGGACGACGAGGTCCGCATCGCCGCACTCACCCGTACGACCCCGGGCCCGCCGCCCGCCCGGCAGCCGCTGCGGCACTCCGTGCACGCCCATGACGGACTGCTGCACAACCCCTTCCTCCGGCACACGGTGGAACGGACCGTGCGGGCGCTCGGCCTCACGCACACCGTCGTCCGCATCGGCCTGCGGCTCACCGCCCGCGGCCCCCGCGTCACGGACGTCGTACCGCATCTGCCCGGCGACCTGATCCCGCTGCTGGTCGAGCGGGCCACCGGCGTCGACCTCGCGCGAGCCGCCGCCGCACTGGCAACCGGCGGGATCCCGGACGTGGCCCCGACCCGGCAGCGGGCGGCCGCGATCCAGTTCGCCTACCCGGCCGCGACCGGCAGCCTCACCCACCTGGACATGGCCCCCGCCGCCGGTTCCGAGCCGTCCGCCGAGCGCATGGTCCTCACCCGGCGACCCGGCGACCACGTCACGGCGGCCGCCCACGCGGACCCGGCCGACCGGCTCGCGCACTGGGTCGCCGAGGGCGACAGCCCCGCAGACTGCGAACACACCCTGCGCCGCATGGCCCACCACCTGAGCGCAACCATCACCCCAACAGCCCGCCCGCACGCGGCTTGACCGGCTCCATGCCCGGGTCAACTCCTCGACCGCCCGCGGCCGGCCGGGCCACGCACTGGGTCACCGAAGGTGACAGCCCCGCAGACTGCGAACACACCCTGCGCCGCATGGCCCACCACCTGAGCGCAACCATCACCCCAGCAGCCCGCCCGCACGCGGCTTGACCGGCTCCATGCCCGGGTCAACTCCTCGACCGCCCGCGGCCGGCCGGGCCACGCACTGGGTCACCGAAGGTGACAGCCCCGCAGACTGCGAACACACCCTGCGCCGCATGGCCCACCACCTGAGCGCAACCATCACCCCAACAGCCCGCCCGCACGCGGCTTGACCGCCCGGCCCGCGGCTCAGCCAGCCCGCGCGTACACGGCTTGGCCGACCCCATGCCCCGGTCAACTCCTCCACCAGCCGCGACGGTCGGTCGCCGCGGGTCCTGCAGCACCCGAACTGTCCGGGAAGCCGGGCGGTCGCGTCGGCGGTGTCCGGATATCGCGTGACCCCGGTCACCACTCCCCTGTGCCCACGGCCACCCCTCGGCCCGCGCACGGCTGCCGGTAAAGTGGCGGAGTCGTCATCACACCCGTACGGGGGGAAGCCGGTGCAATTCCGGCGCTGACCCGCAACCGTGAGCCGTTCGTCACCCGACGGTGAGCCGGACTGCCCCGCACGGGACGTTGACCGGCTCGCGTGCGCGGCGGCCCGCCGTGCACGGCACCGTCGAGGTTTACGGAGCCGAGCCGCCCGGGGTGTTCCCGTGCGCTGCCGGTTCCCCGCAGGGAGAGGCAGTCGCCGACCATGAACGTCCGCCGCAGTGCCGCGGCTCTCGCCGCGATAGGCGTGCTGGCCGCAGCCGCGCCCGCCACGGCCGCCGACCCGTCCCCGTCCGCGTCCCCCAAGGTGACGGTCCCGTCCGGGCTGTTCGGCAAGGCGGACCCGAAGTACGACGGTGTCTGGCGCCAGTCCCTCGCCCTGCTCGCCCAGCGCACACTCGGCTACCATCCGGCCGCCTCGGCCGTCGACTGGCTGCTCGGGCAGCAGTGCGACAAGGGGGGCTTCGCCGCGTTCCGCGCCGACACCACCAAGCCCTGTGGGGGCAAGGGCGGCGCCCAGCCCGACACCAACAGCACGGCCGCCGCCGTCCAGGCGCTGCAGACGCTCGGCGGCCACGACGCCGCCGTCCGCAAGGCCCTGGTCTGGCTGACGCCGCTCCAGAACAAGGACGGCGGCTGGGGCTACTTCCCCGGCGCTCCCAGCGACACCAATTCCACCGGCGTCGTGATCGGCGCGTTCGCCGCGGTCGGCCAGGACCCCGCCCAGCTGCACATCAAGGGCAAGAACCCGTACGACCTGCTGGCCAAGTGGTCCCTGCCCTGCGACGGCTCCGGGGCCGGGGCGCTCGCCTACCAGCCGGACAAGAAGGGCAAGCTGGCCGCCAACGCGGACGCGACGGCGGCCGGAGCGCTGGGCGCGCTCGGCAAGGGGTTCGTCGTGGAGCCCGGGAAGGCCGAGGACAAGGCCGGCGACAAGACCCCCGCCTGCACCGCCTCGGCCAAGCCCACCCCGGCGCAGGTGGCGGACAACGCCGTCGCCTACCTCACGGCCGCCGTCGCCTCGACCGGCCACCTCAAGTCCGTCCTGGCCGGCGCCGAGGACCAGCCCGACTACGGCAACACCGCGGACACGGTCGTCGCGCTCGCGGCGGACGGGCGGACGGCGCAGGCGAAGAAGCCGTACGCCTGGCTGGAGAAGAACGCCGCGAAGTGGGCGCAGCAGAGCGGTCCGGCCGCCTACGCCCAGCTGATCCTCGCCGCCCACGCGGTCGGCGCCCAGCCGCGGGACTTCGGCGGCACGAACCTGGTGGAGGCGCTCAACGCGACCGGTCCGGCCCCGCAGGCGGCCGGCCGCACCGTGGAACCCGACGAGACGACGGAGAGCGACTCGGGCACCCGCGTCTGGTGGATCGTCGGCGTCGGCCTCGTCGCCGGCATCGGCATCGGCTTCCTGCTCAGCGGCCGCCGGAAGAAGCAGCAGCCGTGACCGCCGTCCGCCGTGCCGCGGCCCTGCCGGCCGCCGCGCTCCTCGCCCTCGCCCTCGCCCTCGCCCTCGCCCTCGCCCTCGCCCTCGCCGGTACCTCCCAGGCGCATGCCGCCGGTTACCGCTACTGGTCCTTCTGGGACCGGGACGGCGGCCGGTGGTCGTACGCCACCGCGGGCCCGTCGACGGCGCGTCCCGACGACGGCGCCGTCCAGGGCTTCCGCTTCGCGGTGAGCGAGGACTCCGCGGACGCGAGCCGGCCGCGCGGCACGGCGGACTTCACGACGATCTGCGCGGGGACGCCCGCGAAGCAGGGTACGAAGCGGGTGGCGCTCGTCATCGACTTCGGCACGTCCGCGGACGCCCCGTCCGGCGAGACCCCGCCCGCCCGCCGTACGGCCTGCGCCCGCGTCTCCCCCGACGCGACGGCGGCCGAGGCCCTGGCCGCGACGGCCAAGCCCCTCCGCTACGACAGCAACGCCCTGCTGTGCGCGATCGGCGGGTATCCGCAGAAGGGGTGCGGTGAGCAGGTGTCCACGGACGGGACGGGCGCTGTGGGGCAGGAGAAGCAGGAGAAGAAGGACTCGGGTGGCGGCCCTTCGCTGGGGCTGCTGGCGGGAGCGAGTGTGGTCGTACTGCTCGGCGCAACAGCGGCTTGGCAGGCACGACGGCGCCGACGTGACTGACCCACGAGGCGCGGCGGCACCCCGCAAGCGCGGGCAGGCGCTGCCCGCCCCCGCCCGGCACCAGCGCCGCGCACAGCTTCACCCCGGCGCCTGGTGGCTCTGGTCCCTGGGCCTGGGCACCGCCGCCACCCGCACCACCAACCCCCTCCTCCTCGCCCTCCTCATAGCCACAGCGGGCTACGTCGTGGCCACGCACCGCTCCACCGCCCCCTGGGCCCACTCCTACTCCGCCTTCGCCCGACTCGCCGCCGCCGTCCTCCTCATCCGCCTCGCCTTCACGGTCGTCCTGGGCTCCCCCATCCCGGGCACCCATGTCCTGCTCACCCTCCCCGAGATCCCCCTCCCCCACTGGGCGCAGGGCATCCGCCTCGGCGGCCCGGTCACCGCGGAAGCTCTCCTCTTCGCCGGGTACAACGGCCTGAAGCTGGCCGCCCTGCTCATCTGCGTCGGCGCCGCCAACGCCCTGGCCAGCCCGGCCCGCCTGCTCAAGTCCCTGCCCGGCGCGCTGTACGAGACGGGCGTGGCCGTGGTCGTCGCGCTCACCTTCGCACCGCACCTCATCGCGGACGTCCAGCGCCTGCGCGCCGCCCGCCGGCTGCGCGGCCGCCCGGACCGGGGGGTACGGGGCCTGCTCCAGGTCGGACTGCCGGTCCTGGAAGGCGCGTTGGAGCGCTCGGTCGCCCTCGCCGCGGCGATGGACGCCCGTGGCTACGGCCGTACCGCCGACGTTCCCGCCCGCGTGCGCCGTACGACGGCCGCGCTCACCCTCGGCGGACTGCTCGGCGTGTGCGCGGGAACGTACGGGCTGCTCACGGCGGAGGGCGGCACGTACGGGCTGCCGGTGCTGGGGGCCGGGGTCGTCGCCGCGCTCGCGGGCCTGCGCCTGGGCGGCCGCCGCACCCCGCGCACCCGGTACCGCCCGGAGCCGTGGGGTGTGCACGCGTGGCTGGTCGCGGGCTCGGGTGCCGCGGTCGCCGCGCTGCTCGCGCTCGCGTCCGTGCGCGATCCGGACGCGCTGCACCCCGGAGTCGTCCCCCTGGTCGCCCCCGCCCTCCCGCTCTGGCCGGCCGCGGCCGTCCTGCTCGGCCTGCTGCCCGCATTCGTCCTCCCCCAGGAACCCGAGAACCCTCAGGAACCCCAGGACCCCCAGGAGCCCCGGGCTCCCCGGGACCCCCGGGGCCTCAAGGACCACCCCAAGGAGCCGTCGTGATCCGCTTCGAGGAGGTCAGCGTCACGTACGAGGGCGCGGCCGAACCGACCGTCCGGGGCGTGGACTTCGAGGTGCCCGAGGGTGAACTCGTGCTGCTCGTAGGCCCGTCCGGGGTCGGCAAGTCGACCGTGCTGGGCGCGGTCAGCGGGCTGGTCCCGCACTTCACCGGCGGCACCCTGCGCGGCCGGGTCACGGTGGCCGGCCGGGACACCCGTACGCACAGGCCGCGCGAACTCGCGGACGTGGTCGGCACGGTGGGCCAGGATCCGCTCGCCCACTTCGTGACGGACACGGTGGAGGACGAACTCGCCTACGGCATGGAGTCGTTGGGGCTCGCCCCGGAGGTGATGCGGCGCCGGGTCGAGGAGACCCTGGATCTGCTGGGCCTGGCCGACCTGCGTGACCGCCCGATCGCCACGCTCTCCGGCGGGCAGCAGCAGCGGGTGGCGATCGGCTCGGTCCTCACCCCGCACCCGCAGGTGCTGGTCCTCGACGAGCCGACCTCGGCGCTCGACCCGGCCGCCGCGGAGGAGGTCCTGGCCGTCCTGCAGCGTCTGGTCCACGACCTCGGTACGACGGTCCTGCTGGCCGAGCACCGCCTGGAACGCGTGATCCAGTACGCCGACCGGGTCGTCCTGATGCCCGCCCCGGGCGCCGCCCCGCTGTACGGCGATCCGGCCGAGGTGATGGCCGTCTCGCCGGTGTGTCCGCCGGTGGTGGACCTGGGCCGGCTCGCGGGCTGGTCCCCGCTGCCCCTGACGGTCCGGGACGCCCGCCGCCGCGCCGGTGAGCTGCGGGAACAGCTGTCCCAGGGCCGGCAGGCGCTCGTCGCCGAAGCACCCCCGGCCGAGCCGACCCCACCCCAGCCGACCCTGCCCCGGCCGGCCCCACCCCAGCCGTCCCCGTCCGCCGAGCCCCTCCGCGTCGCGCTGCCGTCGCCCCGGCGCCGCCTCTTCCGGCGGACCGCTGCCGCGGCCGCCCCCGACCCCGCTGCTCCCGCGCAGGTCGCCGAAGTCCGCTCCCTGGCCGTGCGCCGGAGCCGGATCACGGCCCTGCGGCACGTCGACCTGACCGTGGCCGCCGGTGAGACGGTCGCGCTGATGGGCCGCAACGGCGCCGGGAAGTCCACGCTGCTCGGCTCGCTGGTGGGGCTGGTGGAGCCCACCGCCGGTACCGTCCGGGTCGGCGGCGCCGTACCGCGGCGCACACAGCCCCGGGACCTCGTGCGCCGGGTCGGTCTCGTCCCGCAGGAGCCGCGCGATCTGCTGTACGCGGACACGGTGGCCGCCGAGTGCGCGGCCGCCGACCGGGACGCGGGTGCCGCGCCGGGCACCTGCCGGGCCCTGGTGTCCGAGCTGCTGCCGGACATCACGGACGACACACACCCCCGTGACCTGTCCGAGGGGCAGCGTCTGGCACTCGCCCTGGCGGTCGTCCTGACCGCCCGGCCGCCCCTGCTCCTGCTGGACGAGCCGACCCGCGGTCTGGACTACGCGGCCAAGGCCCGCCTGGTCACGGTGTTGCGCACGCTGGCCGCCGAGGGGCACGCGATCGTGCTGGCCACGCACGACGTGGAACTGGCGGCCGAGATCGCGCACCGGGTGGTGCTGCTCGCCGACGGCGAGGTGATCGCCGACGGTCCGACGGCGGAGATCGTGGTCTCCTCCCCTTCCTTCGCCCCGCAGGTCACCAAGATCCTGGCCCCGCAGCCGTGGCTGACCGTGGCCGAAGTCCGAAAGGCTCTGGCATGAGTGCGCAAGGCCACGGCGCGAGTCCGGACGGCTCCGGCACGAGCCCGAAAGGCCACGGCGCGAGTCCGGACGGCTCCGGCACGAGCCCGAAAGGCTCCGGCGCGAGTCCGGAACGCTCCGGCACGAGCCCGGAACGCTCCGGCCGGACCGCCTCCTCGCGGACCCGGGTCCGCGCCGTCCCGCTGGGCCCCCGCTCCCTCGCTGCCCTGGTCCTGGTCAGCGCGGTCGGTGTGGTCGCCTTCTTCTGGCCGTTCCTCGCCCCGCCCGCCTCCCGGATCGGCGCGCACGCCGAGGACGCGCCCTGGCTGTTCGCGGGCCTGCTGATCCTGCTGGTCGCGGTCGTGGCGGCGACGATCTCCGAGTCCGGTCTCGGTCCGAAGGCCGTCGCCATGCTGGGCGTACTGGCCGCGACCGGGGCGGCGCTGCGCCCGATCGGCGCGGGCACGGCCGGGATCGAGCCGATGTTCTTCCTTATGGTGCTCAGCGGGCGGGTGCTCGGCCCCGGCTTCGGCTTCGTGCTCGGCTCGGTGACGATGTTCGCGTCCGCGCTGCTCACGGGCGGGGTCGGTCCGTGGATGCCGTTCCAGATGCTGGCGATGGGCTGGTTCACCATGGGCGCCGGCCTTCTCCCGGGCGGGGCCCGCCTGCGCGGCCGTGGCGAACGGCTTCTGCTGGCGGCCTACGGCTTCCTCGCGGCCTTCGCCTACGGCACGGTCATGAACCTGGCCGGCTGGCCCTTCATGGGCGCCCTGACCTCGAACATCGCCTTCGACCCGGACGCGTCGGTCCCCGCCAACCTGGCCCGGTTCGTCGCCTACTGCCTGGCCACCTCCCTCGGCTGGGACCTGGGCCGGGCCCTGTGCACGGTCGTCCTGACCCTCGTCCTCGGTCCGGCCCTGCTGCGGGCGCTCCGCCGGGCCACCCGGCGTGCCGCTTTCGAGACCGCGGTCACATTCGACGCACCCGCTGCGTGAGGGTCCGTATCCGGGCTGTCAGGTCGCCGGTGAAGCACCCCACATGACGCAGGTCACCTACGATCCGGGATCGTTGCCCTAAATGTCCGATACGTCCTCTCATGCACCCCTTCCGACCTGCACATTGAGACGGGCGCCACACGAGCGACCTTTGCCGCCGATCCGGCCACAACTAGTAAAAGGGGTCATTGCGGACCCGTCCCGACCCTGCTTCTGTTGAGGACGTCGCCAGGCGCCACGAACCCGAACGGATCGCGGCGCCGACGTATGGGGCCACGCATGAAGCGCGGCCCGGACATACGGGCGATCCCCTGTCCCCGACGCAAGAGGTGCTCCGTGTCCGTCTCCTTCATCCGCCGCATCGCTTCCCCGAAGAAGGCCCTCACCGCCGCCGCTCTGGCTGCCGCCACCGCCGGTATGGCCCTGACCGCGGCGCCCGCCCAGGCCGCCACCACCGAGGCCTCCTCCGCCCAGGCGATCGCGCACAAGATGATCCCGGACGCCGCGCAGTTCAACGCCTTCAGCAAGATCGTCGAGCACGAGAGCGGCTGGAACGCGGCCGCCACCAACAGCTCCTCCGGCGCCTACGGCCTGGTCCAGGCCCTGCCGGGCTCCAAGATGGCCACGGCCGGTACGGACTGGAAGACCAACCCGGCCACCCAGATCAAGTGGGGTCTGGACTACATGAACTCCCGCTACGGCAGCCCCGTCCAGGCCTGGAGCTTCTGGCAGGCCAACGGCTGGTACTGAGCCACCCGGCTCCCGGCCGCGCCACGGCGCCGGGCCGCCCCGCTGAACCAGCGCGCGCTGCCGGCCGGCGCCGCCCGATACGACCCTGCGCGGGTCGACGGGCCCCATATCGTCACGTGCACCCTCGCCCCCCGTCGCGGCGAGGGTGCACGCGTATGTCCGGGCGTTACCGAGGGACGCGCACCCTTTGTGGTGGACTGGTCACCACCCTGCCCGTCCGGCTGACCGGAGGAACCATGACGACGGCGTCGCCGCCCCGGCCGGACCCGGAGGTGCGGGGGGTTCGACTCGTGGTCGTACTCCTGGCGCTGACCGTGGTCAGCGGCCTGATCGACGCGGTGAGCTATCTGGGCCTGGGCCGGGTCTTCACGGCCAACATGACCGGCAACGTGGTGGTTCTCGGCTTCGCCGCGGCCGGTGCACCCGGCTTCTCCGTGCCGCACACCGCGACCTCGCTCGGCTGTTTCCTGCTGGGCGCGGTGGCGGGCGGCCGGGTGGCGGCCCGGTACGGCAAGGGCTCGCGCCGCAGATGGACCCGCCTGACGCTGGCGGCGGAAGCGCTGCTGGTCGGCGCGTCGGCGGCGGTGGCCTTCGCCTGGCCGGACACGAACGGCACCCGCTACAGCCTCATCGCCCTCACCGCCTTCGCGATGGGCCTGCGCAACGCGACGGTCCGCAAACTGGGCGTGCCCGACCTGACGACCACGGTCCTGACGATGACCCTGACCGCGCTGGCCTCCGAATCCCGCCTCGGCGACGCCACCGGCCACCGCTCCCCGCGCCGCACGGCCTCGGTGATCGCGATGGCCGCGGGCGCCGCCGTCGGCGCCTGGCTGGTCCTCCACCACGGCCTGGGCATCCCGCTGCTGATCGCGGCGGCGTTGTCGGGAGTGCTGGCCGTGGTGGCGTCGGGTCGGGAGTGAACCCGCAGCAGCGGTACGGACTTCAGTGCTGCCGCTGCGCGGCGCTGAGCCGCTCGACCTGTTTCCGGATCAGGTCGGCCGGGAACGCGGGTGGCTTGCCGAGGTCCTGTGCACCGAAGGTGACGATGACGGACCCCACCCTCACCACGGTGTACTGCATCTCGTTGAGCCGGCGGTCCTCCGGCATGGGCATGGCGAGCCGGTAACGCACGGCTTCGTCCCCCAGGCGGGGCGCCTTCTCGGGCGTCAACTGCGCCTTGTACGGGCCGACCCAGCCGGTGCCGGTGTAGGACCGGCAGGACTTCAGACCACCCCGGAGCCGTCCGAAGGCCGTGGCCGCCTTGCCGCCCTCGTAGGACGCGAGGGTCGAGGTCCCTGGCCAGACGCTGTTCTTCCAGTTGAAGATCTGCGAGATCCGGGCGAACGACCCCTTCGCGTCACGGGTGTCGATCACGACCTGGCACGCCGGATCCGACACCGGAGGGAACGTCCTGCCCTCACCCTTGTCCGCACGGCTCGGCTCCAACGGAGCCTCACCGCCCTGCACCTGAGACACTTCCCCGTCGCGGAAGACGAGGGCCTTGAGCTGCCGAACGGTCGGCGGCGCTCCGTTCACGGCATGAGAGGCACGCGCTCGGGCCGCCTCGGTCGTGCTCGGCCGCCCCTTCCCGTCCCCGCACCCTGCGACCAGAACAGCCGCGATCATGACGAGCACCCCGCGCCTCGCCGCCCCGTTCCCCACGTGCACACTCCCCCTGTGACCGGAATCGCCACCCCAAGGCGATCCATCGGGCCCAGACTCTAGCGCCGTCACCGAACGGGAGTTTGAACTTGGGTGCTTGTCCGCGCAGAGCCTGGCCGCTCGCCGCACTCGTCGCGCTGGCTCTGAGTGCCTGCGATCCGGCGGGCATGGATCCCACGGACCCTGGCAACTTCAGCTCGGTCGTCTTCGTCAATGACACCGACTCTCCCGCCGTCCTGTTCGAGTGCGGCGACAGCCGTGGACACGACTGCCACGACATGAGCGGTCGGCTCGCCCCCGGAGAACGCTCCGAGCAGCGGGTGTACTGGGGGGCGGGTTCCGATCCCTGGCAGGTCCGGAACACACGGGGACAGACGGTCGGCTGGCTGCTCGTGAGCACACCGCGCCGCGAGTCCGGAGCCGTCTACCACCTCGGCGATGCCGAGCCCCGGCCCGGCAGGCCGACGACTCCGCGCGTCTCGCCGCACCCCGTCCTCGGGGGAGGCAGGAACCGGGCATAGGGACGAGGTGTTCCTGCCTCCCTCGGGGTGGGCCGGCGGCGCCGGGAGCCGTCGGCCCCGATCGGTGGGTCAGGCGGTGCTGACCTGGAGTTCCTTGACGCCGTTGATCCAGGCCGAGCGCAGCCGGCGGGGGTCGCCGACCAGGCGGAGGTCCGGCATGGCGTCGGCTATCGCGGTGAAGATGAGGTCGATCTCCAGCACCGCCAGGGACTTGCCGAGGCAGAAGTGGGGGCCACCGCCGCCGAAGCCGAGGTGGGGGTTGGGGTCGCGGGCGATGTCGAAGGCGTCGGGGGACGCGAAGACCTCCGGGTCGTGGTTGGCGGAGGCGTAGAAGAGGCCCACCCGGTCGCCCTTCCCGATCTGCACGCCGCCGAGCTCCGTGTCCTGGGTGGCCGTGCGCTGGAAGGAGTTGACCGGGGTCGCCCAGCGGACGATCTCCTCGGCCGTCGTCGCCGGGCGCTCGCGCTTGAACAGGTCCCACTGCTCGGGGTGGGTGAGGAAAGCGTGCATGCCGTGGGTGATGGCGTTGCGGGTCGTCTCGTTGCCCGCCACTGCCAGCATCAGCACGAAGAAACCGAACTCGTCGGAGTTCAGGTTGCCCTCGTCCTCCGCCGCCACCAGCGTCGTCACGATGTCGTGGGCCGGGCACTGCTTGCGCTCGGCGGCCATGTTCATCGCGTAGGCGAGGATCTCGGTGGCCGACTCCGCGCCGACCTCCTCGGTGATCGCGTACTCGGGGTCGTCGTAGGCGATCATCTTGTTGGACCAGTCGAAGATCTTGGACCGGTCCTCCTGCGGTACGCCGATCAGCTCGGCGATGGCCTGCAGGGGCAGCTCGCAGGCGACCTCGGTGACGAAGTCGAAGGGGCCGGAGCGGGCGCGGGCCGCCTCGACTATCGCCCCGGCGCGGGCCCGCAGGCGCTCCTCCAAGGCTCGGATGGAGCGTGGCGTGAATCCGCGTTGCACGATCTGGCGCACCCGGGTGTGCTCGGGTGGGTCCATGTTCAGCAGGATCAGCCGCTGGGCGTCGATCGCGTCGCGTTCGATGTGCTCGTTGAAGCGGATGATCGCGGTGTTGAGGGTCGAGGAGAAGAGTTCGGGGTGTGTGGAGACGTACTTGACGTCCGCATGCCGGGTCACGGCCCAGTAGCCGTCGTCGGCGAAGCCCGCCAGGCCGTGCGGCTGCGGGATCCAGCGGACCGGCTCGGTGCGGCGCAGCTCGGCGAACTCCGGGAGGGGCACACGGTGGTGCAGCAGGTCGGGGTCGGTGAAGTCGAACCCGTCGGGCAGCGCGGGGCAGTGCATCGGCGGCTCCCGTCGTCCGTGCTGACGATCCATACTGACGACCCATCTGACGGTTCATCAGGAATACAGGCTGCCGTGAAGGTAGTAACGGGTTCTACAAGTCGCAAGACATGCGACGGCCCCAATCGCGTGTGTAATTCGTGCAGATCACGACTTCGGAGACTGCACGACTCTTGCGGCAATGGACAGGATGTCAGCAGACTGCAGACAGAACTAGTACGCGTTCTAGTTCTGCGTGGCGGGCGGGCCGGGACGCCTCCGCGCCGCGCGGGCGACCGAGGAGAGGACGCACCCCCATGGCCGCGGAACCCGTGATCGTCGAAGCCGTACGCACCCCCATCGGCAGGCGCGGCGGCGCGCTCGCCAATCTGCACCCCGCCTACCTGCTGGGCGAGACCTACCGTGAACTCCTCGGCCGCACCGGCATCCCCGCCGACGCGGTCGAACAGATCGTCGGCGGCACGGTGACCCATGCCGGCGAGCAGTCCATGAACCCCGCGCGCACGGCCTGGCTGACCATGGGGCTGCCGTACGAGACGGCGGCGACCACCGTCGACTGCCAGTGCGGCTCCTCGCAGCAGGCCTCGCACATGGTGGCCAACATGGTCGCCGCGGGCGTGATCGACGTCGGGATCAGCTGCGGGGTCGAGGCGATGTCACGGGTGCCGCTGGGCTCCGGCTCGAAGCACGGGCCCGGGAAGCCCTTCCCGGACGAGTGGAACGTCGACCTGCCCAACCAGTTCGAGGCGGCCGAACGGATCGCCCGGCACCGGGGGCTGACGAGGGAGAACGTCGACGCTCTCGGCCTGCTCTCGCAGGAGCGCGCGGCGCACGCCTGGGCGGAGGAACGTTTCAAGCGGGAGACCTTCGCCGTGCAGGTGCCCACCACCGAGGAGGAGCAGCACGCGGGACAGGGCATGTGGCGCCTTGTCGACAAGGACGAGGGGCTGCGCGACACGTCGATGGAGGCGCTCGCCGGACTGAAGCCGGTGATGCCGACGGCCGTCCACACGGCCGGGAACTCCTCACAGATCTCGGACGGCGCGGCCGCGATCATGTGGGCCTCGAAGCGGATGGCTCGCGCCCTGAAGCTGAAGCCGCGGGCGCGCATCGTCGCCCAGGCGCTGGTGGGCGCCGACCCGCACTTCCACCTGGACGGCCCCATCGACGCGACGAAGGCCGTGCTCGGCAAGGCCGGGATGACCCTGAAGGACATCGACCTGGTCGAGATCAACGAGGCCTTCGCGTCCGTGGTGTTGAGCTGGGCTCAGGTCTTCGAGCAGGACCTGGAGAAGGCCAACGTCAACGGCGGTGCGATTGCCCTGGGGCACCCGGTCGGCGCGACGGGCGCCCGCCTGATCACCACCGCCCTGCACGAACTGGAGCGCACCGACAAGGAGTTCGCGCTCATCACGATGTGCGCGGGCGGTGGGCTGGCGACCGGGACGATCATTCAGCGGTTGTAGAGGTCCAGCCCAGGAAGCGGGCGAAGGCGGCGGGGTCGACCGTGAGGATCGGTCCCGCCGGGTTCTTGGAGTCTCGGATGGCGATGGTGGCGCAGGGGGCGTCGGCGATCTCCACGCAATTGCCGCCCTGATCACTGCTGTACGACGACTTCAGCCAGGCCAGGCCACCGAGGGGCGCGCACTCGACGCAATCACCGCCCTGGTCGCCGCTGTAGCTGGACTTACGCCACTTGCTCTCCATAGCGGTCCTCCATCACGCGCCGGATCAACTCCGCCGAGCCCTTGAGGGATAGAGCGGCGGCGCTGGCGCTGGGTCAGGCCGGCCGCTTCTCGGTAGCGGCGCAGCTCGAAGCCGTAGTAGTCGAGCGGCGAGGCGCCCGGGTCGAGGACGTTGATATGGGGCACGCACGGTCCCCTCTCGCGCAACTCGGTCCACAGCGGGACCGGTTGTATCCGTTCCGTAGCCCAGAGTAGTTGTGCAACATCAACCTCGTCCTGTGAACCTCTACTTCCCCCGGACTCCCCAGTACCGCATGAACCTCACCGTCGGCGAGCACTCCGTACGCCACATCCGCCGTATCGTCCGCTCGCTGCTCGGGGAGTGGGGCCTGGGGCATCTGACCGACACCCTGGAGCTCGCCGTCAGCGAGCTGGTCACCAACGTCGTACGCCATGTCCCGGACCGCCGCTGCTCCCTGGTGGTGATGCGGCAGACGGCGGGGGTGCGGGTGGAGGTGACGGACGGCTGGCGCGAACTCCCTTTGGTACCAAGCGTGCCGAATCCGGAGACGGAGAGTGGCCGTGGGCTTACTCTGCTGGACGCCGTGGTCGACAAATGGGGCGTGGCACCGGGGGCCGGCGGCGGCAAGAACGTGTGGTTCGAGTGCGGGGTGACCTGAGGGCGGGGAGGCGAGCGACGATGCTTGCAGAGGTGCTGTCGGCGGCCGCGGCGGCCGGAGGAACGGCTGTCGTGGAGTCCGCGGGCTCGGATGTCTGGGCCTGGTTCAAGACGCGGGGCGCCCGGCTGATCGGGCGGGGCGACGTCGAGCGGGAGAGCGAGGCCCTGGACCGCCTGGAGCGGACCGCGGCCGCGCTGGCCGCCGCGTCGGACGAGGAGGAGCGGGAGCGGGTCAGGGCCGCGCACGCGCGGCTGTGGCAGGGCGAGTTCGCCTCGCTGCTGGAGATCCTGGGGCAGGAGGAGCGGGACCGCGCCGTGGCTGAACTCAACGCGCTGGCACGAGAGTTCGGGTCGGCCGGTGAGAAAGCGGGGCCGGTCGTGTCCGGGAACACCTTCCTCGGGCCCGCGAACGTCCAGATCGGCGACAACAACCGCCAGAGGAACTTCTTCGGGTCGGCGGGATGACCGGTTCGGGCGAGGTCTCGCACAACACGTTCAACGCCGCGGCCAACGTCCAGATCGGCAGTCACAGCACCCAGAACAACATCACGAACTACACCGTCGCCGTATCGCCGCTCGACGCGGTCACCGACGAGTTGGCTCGTGTGGTGGGCGCCCAGTGGCAGGAGGAGGCGGGTTTGCGGCGCCTGCTGAACCCGGCTCCGCTGCCCGTCCGTTGGCGGGTGAGTGAACGTCAGGTGGCGGGCGGGACGGCCGGGGCGACCGCCGAGGGGGCGCGGGCCCGGTTCGCCCCGCTGCCCGGTCTGCCCGCGGCCACCGGCGCCCGGCTGCGCGGGGGCGGCGGCCTGGATGAACTGCACCAGGTCTACGGGGGCCTGGCCTCGGGCCGTCTGCTGCTCGTCGGTCCTCCGGCGGCGGGCAAGACGGCGGCCGCCGTGCTGTTGCTCCTGGACGCCCTCACGTACCGCGAGCGGGCGGCCCCGCAGGACCGGGCGCGCATCCCCGTACCGGTGCTGTTGTCGCTGGACGGCTGGGAGCCGGAGAGGGAGAGCGCGGTCGACTGGGCGGCGGGCCGGCTGTCCCGCGAGTACACGCTGCTGCGGGGCGGGCAAGGGGAGGAACGCGCCCGTGAGTTACTGCGTGACGGGCGCGTCGCGCTGTTCCTGGACGGGCTCGACGAGGTCGGTCCTCAGCTGCGGAAGGCCGTCGTACGGGCGCTGGAGCCGGCACCCTTCCGGCTGGTCCTGATCTCCCGTGCGCTGGAGGCTGTGGGTGTGGCCAAGAAGGCCCGGTTAGGCGGTTCCCTGGGGCTGGAACTCCAGCCGGTGCGTCCCGCCGACGCCGCCGCGTACCTGCTCCATCGGCTGCCCGAGTCCGTCCCGCCCGCCTGGCTGAGGCTCACCGGCCGTCTGCGGGAGGAGCCGGACAGCACCGTCGCCCGGGCACTGACCAGTCCGCTGGCCATCAGCCTGCTGCGGGACGTCTATCCGGAGGACGGCCCGGTCGACGAACTCCTGGACGCGGACCACTTCCCCGCCCCGCGCGCCGTCGAGGACCACCTGCTGGACCGCGCGGTCACGGCCGCGTACACCCCGAGGCCCGGGCAACGGCGCCCGCCCTGCTCTCCCGAGACGGCCGAGCGGACGCTGCGCTACATCGCCGCGCGGCTCACCGAGGAGGGCACGCGGGATCTGCGGTGGTGGCACCTGCCGTCGTGGGTGGATCCGCGAGGCAGGGCGAAGCTCTGGGGGACCGTGGTCCTCCTGTTGTACACGGCAGCGGGTTTCCTCGTCCTCTCACAGATCATGGGCCCGTACTGGGCTCTGCTCATCGGCTTCGTGGGCGCCAACCTGGCCGGCGGAGTGACCGCCTGGGGCGTGGTGGTGCTGAACTTCCCGCAGCCGCTGCCGAGCGCCGGGTGGCGCGACATCTTCCCGCCGACGGCGATCCGTATCGGGCTCGTCAACTGGCTCTTCTGGGGCACCACCTCCTGGCTCGGCGCGTGGCTCCTGGGTATTCCCGTGCCCGTGTGGGTGCTCTACACGGTCGCCGCAACGATCGGCTTGGCCGCCACCCTGGTCAGCGGACGCGGCTACGAACTCATGGGCGACACCGTCCTGGGCATCGGTGCGCGGCACCCGCGGTACGAACAGCTGAGACGTGAGTTGGTTCCGCGGCTGACGTCGGAGACCCGGTCGATCGGACCGCGCGAGGTGTGGCGGCACCACGCCGGACTCAGACTGGTCCTCGGGATCCTGACCGGCCTCGCCGTGGCGGTGTTCGCCGGTTTCACCGGGTTGCCGTTCGGACTGCAGAGTGCCGCCTTCACCGCCCTGGCGGGCGGCATCGGTCCCGTCCTCTGGTCCGGCCCCGTCAACAACCTGGCCGTCACCACCGCCCTCACCGCCGTCCAGCTCTCCGCCCGGGAGGGCACTCCCGTACGCCTGATGTCCTTCCTGGAGGACGCCCGCCGCCGCAACCTCCTGCGCGCGACGGGCCCGGTGTACCAGTTCCGGCACGCCCGGCTCCAGGAGCGGCTGGCCCGGCCACCGAAGTGATCCGGCCGGCCTTCACCGGCTCCCGTGTCTCCTGGGCCGTCACCGCAGCGTGCGGTTGCCCCGGTCGGGGGCGACAAGGATCACAGTGCGGTCTCCGTCGGCGGCCGCGGGAGCGGGCACGCGTACCTGCGTAGACCGCATTTGGCTGCACTCTGCATCGATATGGGTACGGGACGTAAAGGGGTGAAGTGCTCCTATGGTCGCTTTCTGTCCCGTCCCCTACGAAAGGCAGGCGAGCCCCGTTTTGGCGACCGCCACAGCCGTCACCCCGCATCTGAAGACCCCGCGGGCCGTACAGGCCCCCGCCGACGTCACCGTCACCGACCCCGCACTCGTCAAGCGCGCCGTGAAGGCGGCCGCGCTGGGCAACGCGATGGAGTGGTTCGACTTCGGTGTGTACAGCTACATCGCGGTCACCCTGGGCAAGGTCTTCTTCCCGTCCGGCAACCCGACCGCGCAGCTGCTCTCCACGTTCGGCGCCTTCGCCGCGGCCTTCCTGGTCCGTCCGCTCGGCGGCCTGGTCTTCGGCCCCCTGGGCGACCGCGTGGGCCGCCGGAAGGTCCTCGCCCTCACCATGATCATGATGGCGGCGGGCACCTTCGCGATCGGCCTGATCCCGTCGTACGCGACGATCGGCGTCGGAGCGCCGCTGCTCCTGCTGGCCGCGCGTCTGGTGCAGGGCTTCTCCACCGGCGGCGAGTACGCGGGCGCCTCGACGTTCATCGCCGAGTACGCGCCGGACCGGAGGCGCGGCTTCTTCGGCAGCTGGCTGGAGTTCGGCACGCTGGCCGGGTACATCGGCGGCGCGGGTCTGGTCACGCTGATGACGGCCCTGCTCTCCTCGGACGACCTGCTCTCCTGGGGCTGGCGGATCCCGTTCCTGATCGCGGGCCCGATGGGCATCATCGGGCTGTACCTGCGGACGCGTCTGGAGGAGACGCCGGCGTTCGCGGCGGAGGTCGAGAAGGCGGAGGCCGCCCGGCCGAAGGTGCCGCTGCGCGAGATGGTCGCCGGCCAGTGGAAGGCGCTGCTCCTCTGCATGGGTCTGGTGCTGGTCTTCAACGTCACCGACTACATGCTGCTGTCGTACATGCCGAGTTACCTCACCAGCGAGCTGAAGTACGACGAGACGCACGGTCTGCTGGTCGTGCTCGGCGTGATGGCGCTGATGATGATCGTCCAGCCGTTCGCGGGTGCGCTGACCGACCGGGTCGGCCGCCGCCCGGTGATCGCCGCGGGCTGTGCGGGCTTCCTGTTCCTGTCGATCCCCGCCCTGCTGCTGATCCGCGACGGCAGCCTGGTGGCCGTGGCCCTCGGCATGGGTGCGCTGGGTCTCCTGCTGGTCTGCTTCACGGCGGCCATGCCGGCCGCGCTGCCCGCGCTCTTCCCGACCCGGGTCCGCTACGGCTCCCTGTCCATCGGCTTCAACGTGTCGGTGTCCCTGTTCGGCGGCACGACTCCGCTGGTGGTCACGGCGCTGATCGGGGCGACCGGGAACATGATGATGCCCGCGTACTACATGATGGCCGCGGCTGTCGTGGGCGGGTTCGCGGTGTGGCGGATGGCGGAGTCCGCGGGGCGGCCGCTGCCGGGGTCGGCGCCCTCGGTGGAAGCCCGGTAAGCGCCGTCGGGGGGGGGCGGGCCGTGCCTACGTGCGGGCCGGCGGGGGCTGATCGCGCAGTTCCCCGCGCCCCTTCGGGGCGGCGTGGCCGCAGCGCCGGAACCGATCACATACCGGCGCCGTCTGTAGCCCCGTGAATCGCGCCCGCATCCTCGCCGTCGTCCTCGCCCTCCTCGGCGTCCAGCTCGGCTGGCTCATCGCCCCCGCCTACGCCTGCGGCTGCGGCGCCATGGTCGCGGATCCCGCCTCGCAGATCGCCGTCTCCAGCGAGCAGTCCCTGCTGCGCTGGGACGGACGGCAGGAACAGATCGTCATGCGGCTGACGGTCGGCGGCGACGCCGACCGCGCCGCCTGGATCATGCCGGTCCCGCACCGGGCGACGGTCCGCCTCGGCGACCCGGCCCTCTTCGACCAGCTGGCCACCGCCATCGCCCCCGTGCACCGCACCCGCTACCACTTCTGGCCGCGGAACGGCGACTGGCCCTTCGACGACCAGGACGACGCGGCCGCCGCCGCGCCCCCCGCCGCGGGCGGCGTCGACGTGGTCGACCGGCAGCGGCTGGGCCCGTTCGACGTGGCCCGGCTGACCGCCACCGACCCGGCCGCCCTGGACACCTGGCTGCACGACAACGGCTTCACCTTCCCGGCCAGGCTCAGGACCGCCCTCCAGCCGTACGTCGACCGGCGCTGGGAGTACGTGGCCGTACGGCTCGCGCCCCGGTCCTCGCACACCCCGCTGCACGGCGCCCTCGACCCGCTCCACCTCACCTTCGCCAGCGACCGGCCGGTGTACCCGATGCGCCTGTCCCGCCTGGCCCGCACCCCGCAGTCCCTCGGCCTGTACGTGCTCGCCGCGCACCGCATGGAGACACGCACGGCGATCGGCGGGCAGCAGCCGGACGTCGTCTTCGCCGGCCGCCTCGACAAGCCGGCCGGTGCGCTCGGCAGGCTCGCCACGGGGACGCCCTATCTGACGGCCCTGAACCAGCAGTTCCCGGACCCGGCCCGGATCTCCGGCGACCACGAGCTGCGCCGCACGGCCGCCGACACCCCGGTCCAGCAGGTGGTCCACGAGGACCGGCTGCGCGAGGTGGCCGGGATCCCGGCGTGGCTGCTGACCGTCGGTGGCGGTCTGCTGCTGGTCGTCACGGCCGTCGTCCTGGTCGTCGTACGGCGTTCCCGGCGGCCGGTCGCTCCCCCGCCGCCGGTCCGGACCCCGCCGCCTTTCCCTCCGTCCGCGCCGCTCGGCTGAGACCATTCAGGGAGACGTGCCAAGAGCCTCGGGTGAAGACTCGGGGCAGACACTCGGGAAAGGCAGCAGACGCATGAGCGGGTCGCAGCTCTGGGACGACGTCGACTTCTACTTCAGCAGCCACCTCTCGCCGGAGGACGATGTGCTCCAGGCCGCCCTGCGCGACAGTGAGGCCGCCGGACTGCCGCACATCAGCGTGACGGCCCCCCAGGGCAAGTTCCTCCAGATGCTCGCCGAGATCCAGGGCGCCCGGAACATCCTGGAGATCGGCACGCTCGCCGGTTACAGCACGATCTGGCTGGCCCGCGCCCTGCCGGAGGACGGCAGGCTGGTCTCCCTGGAGTACAGCGCCAAGCACGCCGAGGTGGCCACCCGCAACATCGCCCGCGCCGGCCTGGACCGGATCGTGGAGGTGCGGGTGGGCCCGGCCCTGGAGTCGCTGCCCAAGCTCGCCGACGAGAACCCGGCCCCCTTCGACCTGGTCTTCATCGACGCCGACAAGGCCAACAACAGCCACTACGTGGAGTGGGCGCTCAGACTCTCCCGCACGGGCAGCCTCATCGTCGTGGACAACGTGGTGCGCGGCGGCCGGGTCACCGATGCCGACAGCACGGAAGCGGACATCGTCGGCACCCGTGCCGCCCTCGAACTGATCGCCGCCCACCCGAGGCTCACCGGCACGGCGCTCCAGACGGTGGGCAGCAAGGGGTACGACGGCTTCGCGCTGGCCCGGGTGCTGAGCTGAGCCGTCCCGGGGCTCACAGCTCGTGGTAGAAGCCCACGTTGACGCTGCGCGGCGCGGTGCGGTCCTGGACGATGATCTCGCCGGAGCCGCCGCGCGGCAGCGTGACGGCGGCGCCGTAGCCGACGGTCTGCGCGTACTCGCCGACGATCAGCCGCACTTCGGCGGACGGCTCGGCCTGCGAGCCGCGCAGCCAGGACACCTGCCAGCTGCCGTCGGGGCCGCACAGGAACTCCAGGTGGACCCGGGAGACGAACAGCCAGTCCTCGGGTGTGACCAGCCGGCACACGGACGCGTCCCGGCCCACCCGGAGCACGGCCCCCGGCTCGCTGGGTGCGTCGGCCATCGTCATGCCGGCCGTGGCGCCCGCGTCGGCCCCGGAGACGGTGGCCATGGTCAGTTCGAGCACGTGCGTTCCCCCTGAAGAAGCGGCGACGTCTGAAACGTCCTTGTGCCGCGGCCCGTTTGCCGGACCGCCGCCGCATGATAAAACGCCCGGCCGGGCCGCGTCCGGCACAATGGGTTCATGACCGAGCGAAAGCCACCGGGTATCCCGTTCGAGTCCTGGGTCGACCACCAGATCCGCGATGCCCAGCAGCGGGGGGAGTTCGACCGGCTGGCGGGCGCGGGCGAGCCGCTGCCCGCCGACCTCGACTCCACGTACGACGAACTGTGGTGGGTCAAGCGGAAGATGGCCCGCGAGGGGCTGGCGGTGCTGCCTCCGGCGCTGGCGCTGCGCAAGGAGGCCGAGGACGCGCTCGCGGCGGCCTATGCAGCGCCCACGGAGCGGATCGTCCGCAAGATCATCACCGACGTCAACGTGAAGATCCGCGACATGATGTTCCGGCCGCCGCCCGGCCCACCACTGGGCAAGAAGCCGTACGACGTCGAGGAGGTCGTACGGGAGTGGCGGCAGCGGAGGGCCGCCGCCACAGGGGACGTTGCGGGGTCGGAGGGGTAGCCGGTCAGAAGTGCAGCAGGCGTCCGGCCAGCTCCTCGTAGTCCCGCAGGGCAAGGCGCAGCTGCTCGGTGTCGCTCTCCACTCCTTCCTGCCAGGACATGCGCAGGGTCCGGCGGCGTCGTGTCACGGCCTCGCCGAACCGCGCGGCGATCTCCTCCAGCTCCCGGTCGGCCTCCTCGACCGCGGCACGCGGCGCGTCCACGAACCCGGCGACCGTCTGCAGCAGCCGCGTCTCCCACTGCTCCCTCTCCCCGTGCGGCAGCAGCGGGACCCGCAGCGCGGTGCTCTCCTGGCCGGGCGGGGCCGGCCAGGCATCCGCCCCCCGGCCCTCCGTCGTCGCCGCCTCACGCCCGGTGACCTCACCCGGGGAGGGCACGCCGAGCCCGTCCTCGGGCATCTCGTCGTCTGCCGCGCCGACGTCCCGGCGAGGCGCGACGGTACCCAGGGCCTGCTCCCCTCGCGCATCCGCCGCCAGGCCCTCCGCAGCGGGTGCGGGCCGCACCGGCCCGGTCTCCCAGTCCTTGGCCATGGCCCATCTCTCCTTCGGCCGGCTCTCTCCCCGGGTGACCCGGAAGACGGGCCACAAACGGCCGTCAGCGCGCGAAGCGGCGCAGTCCGGTCACCGACCACACGGTCGCGATGCGCCCGTCCACCACTTCCAGCATGTCGATGCCGCTCTTCTGGGCGCCGTCCGGCCCTGTCACGTACCAGCGGGACGCGACCTGCCCCAGCCCACCGTCCACCAGAGGGGTCCCCTCGACGGCGTACCGCAGTCCGGGCTTTCGGATACGGAAGTCGGAAACGTAGGAGGCGATGCCGGCCGGGCCGTGGATCTCGTCGGTGGCCGCGTTCTCGGGGTCGTTGCCGAAACGGATACGGAAAGCGGGCGCGAGGAACGCCTCCGGGTCGCTCAAGTCGCCGTTCCACAGGGCGGTCCAGCGGTCGAAGAGGGCGATGCCGGTGGCGGGGGTGAGGGTGCCGGTCGTCAGGGGTGTCGTCGTCATGGCTGGTGCCTCCGATGAGGATCGTCGCTGCTCGGAACGGGCACCAGCCTCCGCCCCGTCCGCGACACCCCCCTGTCGGTGATTGCCGTCACATTCCCAGCTCGCCGAGGGGCAACAGGTCCGAGCCGACGGTGTCCAGCGCGGCCAGGTCGACGGGGCGGTCCGGGGCCCGCTCGTCGAGGGCCGTGACCGTGCGGATGCGGTCGAGGCGGAAGCCGCGCGGGGCGTCCCGCAGCCGGCACCAGGCGGCCAGGTACCAGTGCTCCTCGCCACCGAGGAAGCCGAGCGGTTCGACGTCCCGGGCGGTGGCGGCGCCTGCCGCGTCGGCGTACTCCAGGCGGAGCACCCTCCCCGCCGACAGCGCCTCCCGCAGCGCGGCGGGCACCACCGGCTCGGCGCTCCGGGCCGGCCGCGTGACCGGTACGAGCAGCTGCACGCGCCCGGCCAGCTCCCCCGCCGCCCGCCGCTCCCGGCCGGGCATCACGGCCAGCACCTTGTGCAGCGCGCTGCGCGCGTCGGCCGCGAACGGCGTCCCGGTGAGGGCATGCAGCCCGACGGCCAGGGCGGTCGCCTCGGCCGGGGTGATGGTCAGCGGCGGCAGGGTGCGCTCCCGGTCGAGGACGTACCCGCCGGTGCGGCCGGGTTCGGCGTGGATCGGCACCCCGGACTGCTGCAACGCCGCCAGGTCCCGCTCGATGGTGCGGAGGCTGACCTCGAAGCGCCGGGCGAGCGCGCGGGCGCTGCGCGGGTGGGGGGCGGCGGCCCGCAACTCCTCGACCAGGGCGTAGAGACGATCTGTTCGGTTCACGAAGGACAGTCTCCGGAAATTCCGCCGCCCGGCGCGTCGATTCCGTGGCGGCCCGCTCGGCGCAAGGGTGAAGACAGCTCTCCCCGCCGCTCGCCCTGGAGCCGGCCCGGGAGGCGGCCGGCGGCAAGGACGTGTCCCTCGCCGACTGTGCCGACCTGGTACAGCAGTTCCTCCGGGAGGACTGGCTGGACTCCCCGGAGGTCACCCATATTCGCTTGCGCAGGGTCCGCGACCGCGCCTGAGAATGGCCGGCATGACCTGGACGATCACCCCGGAACCGTACGACTCCCCGGCGGCCGCCGCCCTGTGGCGGGCGTACTACACGGAGGTCAGCGACCGCTGGTACCTGCTGCACGAGGGACACCGCACCGACCCGGACGAGCTGGAGCGCGAGGTCGCGGCCGGGACCGGTGCCGAACTCGCGCCGCCCACCGGGCAGTTGCTGATCGGCCGGTACGACGGTGAGCCGGCCGGCTCGGCGGGCGTGCGGCTGCTCGCCCCGGACACGGCCGAACTCACCCGGGTGTTCGTGTACGAGGGGATGCGCGGCCAGGGCGGGGCCGCGCTCCTGGTCGCCGCCGCCGAGGAGGCCGCCCGGACCCTGGGGGCCGGGCACCTGATCCTCGACACCCGCAGCGACCTGGTGGAGGCGCGCGCCCTGTACGCCCGCCTCGGCTACCGCGAGACCGAGCCGCACAACGACGACCAGTACGCCGAACACTGGTTCCGCAAGGACCTGTCGGCACCCGGGGCCGTCACATGACCCTGGCCGCCGTCCCGTCGCGTGGCCGCTCGCGCTCCGAGCCGCACAGTTCGCCGGTGAGTTGCTTCACCAGCTTGGCCAGATCGGTGGACCGGCCGGGCTGCCACCAGTCGCCCAGCAACTCGGCCAGGGAGTCCTCGCGGGCCTTCGCCAGCCGTTCGGCGGCCTCACGGCCGGACTCGGTGAGCGTCAGGTCCAGACCCTTGCGTTCGACCAGGCGCCGCTCCTCGATCTGGCGTTCCGCACTGAGGACGACCTGCAGCGGGACGTCGGTGCGCTCGGCGAGCACACCGGGCTCCACCGAGCCGTACCTGCGGATGCGCAGCAGCATCCAGCTCGCGGCGGGCAGCAGGTCGTACCCGGCCCGCTCGGTGATCTTCCGGTAGATCTCCTGGCGTCCCTCGCGGGTGCCGAGCACGGACAGCGCGCGGCACACCTCGTCGTAGGAGGAGCGTTCGACCGGGTTGGGCGGGAGGGTCTCGGAGACGTCCGGCGCGGTGACCGAGCCGCGCAGCCGGTCCTCCTTCAGGAACCAGGCCAGGAGGAAGCCGAGGGCGGCGACCGGAGCGGCGTACAGGAACACGTCGGTGATGGCCGACGCGAACGCGTGCAGGGCCGCCGGGCGCAGCGAGGGCGGCAGGGCGGCGATGCCGCGCGGGTCGGCCTTGAGGGCGTCGGCCGTCGTGCCGGGCGGCAGGCTCACGCCCCGGAAGGCGGCGGCGAGCTGGTCACCGAGGCGGCTCGTGAAGACGGTGCCGAAGAGGGCGACGCCGAAGGACGCGCCGATGGAGCGGAAGAAGGTCGCGCCGGAGGTGGCGACGCCCAGGTCCTCGTACGACACCGCGTTCTGCACGATGAGGATGAGCACCTGCATGACCAGGCCGAGGCCCAGGCCGAAGACGAAGAAGTAGACGCTCATCTCGGCGGTCGGGCTGTTCTCGTCCAGCCGGTGCAGCAGGAGCAGGCCTATGGCGGTGACGGCGGTGCCCGTGACCGGGAAGACCTTCCAGCGGCCGGTGCGACTGACGATCTGCCCGGAGGCGGTCGAGGACAGCAGCAGGCCGACCACCATCGGCAGCATGTGCACTCCGGACAGGGTCGGCGAGATGCCGTGCACGACCTGGAGGAAGGTCGGCAGGTAGGTCATCGCGCCGAACATGGCGAAGCCGACGATGAAGCTGATGACGGCGGCCAGGGTGAAGGTGCGGATGCGGAACAGCTTGAGCGGCAGGACGGGTTCGGCGGCCCTGCGCTCCACGGCGACGAACGCGACGACGAGGACGACGCCCAGCACGGCGAGCCCGATGATCTGCGGCGACCCCCACGCCCACGTCGTACCGCCGAGGGAGGCCACCAGCACCAGGCAGGTGGCGACCGCGGCGATCAGGAAGGTGCCGAGGTAGTCGATGACATGGTGGGCGGCCCGACGCGGGATGTGCAGGGCGGTGGCGATCACCGCGAGGGCGACGACGCCGACGGGCAGGTTGACGTAGAACACCCAGCGCCAGCTGAGCTGCTCGGTGAACACGCCACCGAGCAGCGGCCCGAGCACACTGGTCGCGCCGAACACGGCGCCGAACAGCCCCTGGTAGCGGCCGCGTTCGCGGGGCGGCACGAGGTCGCCGACGATCGCCATCGACAGCACCATCAGGCCGCCGCCGCCCAGGCCCTGAAGCGCCCGGAAGCCGATCAGCTGGGGCATGTTCTGCGCCATGCCGCACAGCGCGGAGCCGATCAGGAAGATGACGATCGCGGTCTGGAAGAGCTTCTTGCGCCCGTACTGGTCGCCGAGCTTGCCCCACAGCGGGGTCGCGGCGGTCGAGGCCAGCAGATAGGCGGTGACCACCCAGGACAGGTGCTCCAGGCCTCCGAGATCGCTGACGATGGTGGGCAGCGCGGTCGACACGATGGTCTGGTCGAGCGCGGCGAGCAGCAGCCCGAGCAGCAGGGCGCCGATCGAGACGAGCACATGGGCGGAGACCTGCTCGTCGGCGTTCGACTCCTTCTCCGTGCCGTGCGTGTCCAGGGCCATGGAGACCTCCCGGGGCTCGAATGCACTCCTCTCATCGTGGGCGGTGTCACCGTTTATGGCCTGTTGAGGTCCCTGTCTGGCCGGTTTGCCGCGTGTTCCGGTTCGGCGTATGTGGAGGAGGTCTGCATAAACTCGGGAGTTCCCGAGGGGAGGGGACGAACGCGTGACGGAACCGAGGGGGCACACCTGCCCCGAGTGCGGGGCGCCCAGGGGGGCGGACAACACCCCGTCCTGCGACTGCACACAGCGGGCGTCCGACGCCCTGCGCGAGGCACGTACGGCTCAGGCGGCAGCGGCGGAGGACTTCGATCCGCTGCGCATCCGCCCGTACGTCGAGGTCGCGGGAGTCCCCGACGGGCCTGCCCCGCAGGAGACCCGCCCGGCACCGGCCGTCGAGGCCACCCTGCCGCTGCGCCCGCTGCCCGGCGCCGACGCCACGGACCTGCGGCTCTTCGAAACGGAACCACCGCACCCGCCCGAGACCGGCGGAGCACCGGTGGAGGAACCCCGGCGCCGCTCCCGCCGCAGGCTCCTGCTGTCCGTCGCGGGCGCGGGGGTCGCGGTCGTGGCGGTGGCCGGTTTCGCGAGCGGGCTGTTCTCGTACCACACGCCCTCGCGGGAGCGGGCGGCCCAGGAGGTACGGGAGAGCGTCCCGGACGTGACGGCAGCGGCCACGTCGTCGGCGCCCGCACCGCCGCCCTCGACCCGCCCGGCCTCGCCGGCCCCCTCCCGGACAGCCTCCGCGAGCCCGTCCCCCAGCGTCTCCTCCTCCGCCCCGGCCCCCACACCGTCCCCGACCCCGTCCCGGTCGGCGTCCCCGGCCCCCTCGACGACGGCCGTCGGCACCCCGAACGCGGCACCCACCGCCACGCCGGTGCTGCGGCACGGCGACAAGGGCCCGGAGGTCACCGAACTCCAGCTGCGGCTCAGGCAGCTGAACCTCTACGACGACCAGGCGAACGGCGTCTTCACCGACCCCGTGGAGGACGCCGTACGCACTTACCAGTGGGCCCGCGACATCCGCGCCGACGAGCTGGGCGTGTACGGCCCGGCCACCCGGGAGAGCCTGGAGTCGGAGACGACGGAGCCTTCCCTCGGCCCGTCCGACGACTGAGGACGAGGCCGTTCAGGCCACGTGCAGCCGGACCGTCCCGTCCCCCAGGGCCTCGACCCGCACCCGCGTGAGGTCGGGTACGACGACGTCGGGGCCGTGGAGGGCGGCGCGCGGGCCGACGCCCACGACCGTCATGCCCGCGGCGCGCCCGGCCGCGATACCGGCACCGGAGTCCTCGAGAACGACACAGTCCGCCGGATCGACGCCCAGTTCCGCGGCGCCCTTCAGGAACCCCTCGGGGTCGGGCTTGCTCGCACCGACCGACTCGGCCGTGATGCGCACCTCGGGCAGCGGGAGGCCGGCGGCGGCCATCCGCGCGGTGGACAGGGCGACGTCGGCGGAGGTCACCAGGGCGTGCGGCACGCCGTCCAGGGAGGCGAGGAAGGCGGCCGCACCGGGCACCTCGACCACGCCGTCCATGTCGGCGGTCTCCTCGGCGAGCATGCGGGCGTTGTCGGCGAGGTTCTGCTCCACCGGCCGGGCGGGCAGCAGCACCGCCATCGAGGCGTGGCCCTGCCGGCCGTGGACGACCTTCATCACCTCGTCGCCGTCCAGCCCGTGCCGCCCGGCCCAGCGCCGCCAGATGCGCTCGACGACGGCGTCCGAGTTGACGAGGGTGCCGTCCATGTCGAGCAGGAGGGCGCGGGCGGTGAGAACGGTGGCCGGCATCGGCAGCTCCAAAAGCGAGGGACCCCGAGGTACAGAGGGACAAGGCGGCCCCGCCCGCCGGTCAGGGAGAACGAGCGGGAGCCACTTTGTTTCTCTACGGTACAAAACCTGTCCGGGTCCCGCCACCACCTCCGCCGAGGGTTCACCGTCCGTTCAGCTCAGCCCGCGACGGCTTCGTACAGGCTCCACGCGCCGAGCCCCAGCATCAGCAGGGCGGCGATCTGCGTGATCAGCTGCAGCGGCACCCGCTTCATCAGGGCCTTTCCGCCGACGATGCCGAGTCCGGCCACCGCCCACAGACCCAGGACCGCACCGAGCCCGACGGAGATCGGGTCGTCGTAACGGGCGGCGAGGTTCGCGGTCATGATCTGGGTGAGATCGCCGAACTCGGCGATGAGGATGAGCATGAAGCCCGCGCCCGAGACCTTCCAGAAGGACTGGTCGGCCGGCTTGCGGACGTCCGCGTCATCATCGGCCCCGCCCTTCTGCATCAAGAGCACCGAGGCGCCGCCGAGGAAGAGGACACCGGTGAGCGCGTGCACGATCTGCTGCGGCAGCAGCGTCAGCACACTGCCGGCCGCGACGGCGAGCACGACGTGCAGCAGGAAGGCGGCGGCGACGCCCGCGAAGACGTACGAGGCGCGGTAGCGGGTGCCGAGCACGAGGCCGGCGAGCGCGGTCTTGTCCGGCAGTTCGGCGAGGAGGACGACGCCGAAGACGAGCGCCGTCACGGTGATGCTGATCAAGAGTCCTCAATCGGTCGGGCTGCCCCGCCGAGAGTGCTGAACCTCACATGAGACACCTCGGCATGGCAGCACACTCGGCACCCGTGCCGTGGGGCACAGGCGTGCACTGCTTGCCGAAGGTCTCGCTGGGCGTCCTCACGGAATCCGCCCTCCGGGCGCCGGCTCAGGCTGGCTGAGCAGTATGTCGACGGTCCGGCGAAGAGCTACTCCCCTTCTGCACACCCCATAGTACGGGACGCAAAAGTTCCGCCCCGGACCTTGTCGTGTCATGAACGCGTCATTAGCTTCTTACCGAGCGCTCACTTTCCCGCAACACGGCACCGCGAGCATTCCCTCGCTCGCGCTCCAACACCCCCACCCCACCAGGGAGTTCGCATGCCGAAGTTCTACGCGCGTCGACGACTGAGCATACTCGCGACCCTCACGGGCCTGATAGCCTCCGCCGCCCTGTTCAACTCCCCGAGCGCCTCCGCCGCCCTCCCCACACCGGTCAGCGCCGCCACCGCCCGCAGCTACCTCTCCCAGCTCACCGTGGCCACCGAGAACCGCACCGGCTACAACCGCGACCTCTTCCCGACCTGGATCACCATCTCGGGCACCTGCAACACCCGCGAGTGGATCCTCAAGCGGGACGGCTCGAACGTCGTCACCAACTCCGCCTGCACCGCCACCAGCGGCAGCTGGTACTCCCCGTACGACGGTGCCACCTGGACCGCCGCCTCCGACCTCGACATCGACCACCTCGTGCCGCTCGCCGAGGCCTGGGACTCCGGGGCGAGCCAGTGGACCACCGCCCAGCGCCAGGCCTTCGCCAACGACGTCACCCGCCCCCAGCTCATCGCCGTCACCGACAACGTGAACCAGGCCAAGGGCGACCAGGACCCGTCGACGTGGATCCCGTCCCGCTCCGCGTACGTCTGCACGTACGTGCGCGCCTGGGTCCAGGTGAAGTACTACTACGACCTCTCGGTCGACTCCGCGGAGAAGTCCGCGCTGACGAACGACCTGGCGAGCTGCTGACCGCCCGCTGACCGCCGGGAGTCCCGCAGACCGCCGGAGTCCACCCGCCCCCCTCGGCCGCCGCCTGCGTACGGCCGCCCGAGGGGGGCGGCCGCGTGTCCGGACGGCTACGCCGGCCGCCGCCGCATCAGGAACCCGGCCACGGCCCCGGCCCCGAACAGCGCCGCGAGCGACACGGCCGTGGCCAGCCACGTGGCGCCGAGCCAGCGGGCACCGAAGTAGCCGAGGGCGACGCTGTAGGCGGCCCAGGACAGGCCCGCCAGCGCCGACCACGGGACGAAGTCGCGGGCGCGGCGATGGGCGGCCCCCGCACAGAACGAGACCACCGAGCGGCCGGCGGGGGCGAAGCGGGCCAGGACGACCAGGGCGCCGCCACCCCGGGACAGCGCGTCGCCGAGACGTTCCTGCGCGGCGGTCAGACGGCGCGAACGGGCTATCGCGCGGTCCAGGCGGTCACCGCCGCGCCAGGCCAGCCGGTAGGCGACCAGATCGCCGAGGACCGAGGCGGTCGCGGCGGACAGGATCAGGGCGAGGATGTCCGGCACGTCGTGCGGGACCCGTCCCGTCGCCGCACCCGAACCCGCCGCCGCTGCCGTGGCCGCCGTGATGACGAGCACACCGCTCGGCAGGACCGGCACGAACACGTCGAGCAGCACGGACAGGCTGACCATGACATAGATCCATGGACCGGCGGTCAGTGACCCCACGCTCTCCCACACGACTACTCCCCCGTAGCTCCCCCGATGACAGCCATACAGCGTACGCCGGGGGTGTGACAGGAGATCCGCGGGGGGCTCATGGGATCGACATGGCTTGTTCACACATCGGCCGCTGCGGTCACACGTCGGCCGCTGCGGTCACACGTCGGCCGCGGCCGACGCTCTTCGTTCTCGCGCCGGCCGCGGCCGTGGTGCCGTGCCGGGTCGGTCAGGCGGCTATCGGGGCCTTCTCGGCGGCCGGCTCCTGCGCCGCCGCCGTACGGCGGGTGGCGAGCCGGTCCAGGCCGAAGGCGCCGGAGCCGGTGAAGACCAGCAGGAAGAAGGCCCAGCAGAACAGGACGGACAGCTCGCCGCCGTTCTGGATGGGCCACAGGGCGGCCTGCTGGTGGACGTCGAAGTACGCGTAGGCCATCGAACCGGAGGCGACCAGCGCGGCGCCCCGGGTGCCGAGGCCGAGCAGGACGAGCCCGCCGGCGACCAGCTGGATCACGGCCGCGTACCAGCCGGGCCAGGTGCCGGACGGGATCGTGCCGCCGCCGGAGCCCATGGCGCCGCCGAGGACACCGAAGAGCGAGGCGGCGCCGTGCACGGCGAACAGGAGGCCGGCGACGACGCGGAACAGCCCGATGACGTACGGCTGAGCGGAGTTGAGGCGTGCGGACATGTGGGGGGTTCTCCTCTTCGGTGCCGGCCGGGGACGGGCCGGTGGTGGGGGGACGGCAGTACCGAACGAGGGACCCAGGTTAGGCGGACCTAATCAATGCTTGCAAGTTCAACATAAGGTCGGGGTTCCGCTTCCGCCCGCGGTTCCGCTTCGGCCGCGGCCGCCCGCAGGACGGCCCGCGCCACCGCGTCGGCGTCCGACAGCGTGACCGAATCCACCCCCGGACGGGCCCCCGCCGCGGTCACCCAGTGCACCCCTTCCGTCGGCACACCGAACGCGAACCGCCTTGTGTGGACCAGTCCTTGACGGTCGATCAGGCGATAGGGACGGCGCGTCACATCCAGTCCCCCGGTTTCGTAACCGTCCACCGTGTGCGGCCGGCAGGCGCCCCCGCGCAGCAGCCCCGCGAGCAACTCGTCCGCCGTCCGCCGCAGATCGGGTTCCGGAAGGCGCGCCTCTATGAGGGTCGTCACACGCACCGCCGAGCCCGGCACGTCCGGCGAGTGCGCCACCCACGCCCCCTGCCCGGCGCGCACCTCCAGCCGCGGGCCCAGCACCTGGACCACCCCCGCCTCCACCAGGGCCGCCAGTTCCTCGATCCGGCGCCTGGGCGGGCCGATGGACAGGAAGGCGTTGAGCGGGGTGTACCAGCGGTCCAGGTGCGCGCGCCGGGACTCCCCGGTCAGGCCGCCGTGGTCGACGACCAGGCGTATCTCGTTGCGCAGGTCGCGCAGCACGTCCAGGGCGGCCTTCAGCGGGCCGCGTACGTTGCCCAGGGCGGCCTGCGCCGCGTCCTCGCGCAGATACGCCAGCAGCCACCCCCGCCACTGCCCGGGACCGGTGAACTCCAGGTCCCCGTAGGGCCGGGAGACCCGCTCCCAGCTCCAGCGGTCCTCGGCACGGACCCCGGACTCGTCCAGCAGCACGGCCTCCCGGGAGTCGCCGTGCGGCACGGCCAGGAAGCGCTCGGCGACATCGGCCCGGCCGGTCAGCGCGCCGTAGTAGACCGCCTCCACCTCCTTCGCGACCAACGGCCATACCTCCGCGAGGAAGTCGGGCGCCGCACCGGAGTCGGCGCGCTTGCGGAAACCCTCGATCACCTCGGGCGTGAGCACCAGCGGGAGGTGACGGCCGTAGGGGCCCTTGGCGTTGTCGCCGCGCGCCTGGTACGGCACCCCGCGGCGCGACCCCGCGTACAGGCGCGGCTCCCGGCCGGACGGCCGGTAGTGCAGGACCCCGTCGGCGTCACGGACGAAGCGTCCGCCCCTCCCGGTGGTCAACAGGGCCATGTGGTCGAAGAAGTTGAGGCCCAGGCCGCGCAGCAGCACCGGCTCGCCCGGCGCGAGTGCGGACAGGTCGACGTCGGCCGGATTGGCGGGCGGGACGAGACGCAGACCGTGCCGCGCCGCATGTCCGGCCGCCCGCTCCTGCCCCTCGTCCGCGGCCGTCGGCAGGTGCCCCTGGGCCAGGACCACCGCCGAGAGGCCGGGCAGCACGCGGCCGTCCTCGAGAGTCAGCACCTGGCTGCCGTCGGGGCCGTCGTCCAGTCGTACGGCACGGGCCCGGTGGGTCTCGACGCGCACCGCCCGCGGGGCCGCCCGGACCGTCCGCGCGAACACCCACTCCAGGTAGCGGCCGTAGTGGGCGCGCGTGGGGTAGTCGTCCGGGCCCAGCTCGCCGTCCGCCCACTCGTGCAGGCTCGGGCCCGGACGGATCGGCCCCGAGCAGTCCACGCTGGCGTCGGTGAACAGCGTCACCTGGCTCGCCACGGTGTTCATCAGCAGCTCGGCCGACTGCGCGGTCCGCCAGACCCGGCCCGGGCCGGGCGGCGCCGGGTCGATCACGTGGACCGTCAGCGGGACCCCGGGCGCGAGGAGTTCCGGTGCGGAGGCACAGAGACGCTCCAGGACGCTGGTTCCGCGAGGTCCGGCCCCGACCAGGGCGACGGAGACCGTGGGGGATTCCTGGGTCGGTGCAGACAAAGGTGTGACTCCCGGGCGTGTGGGGGCGCATGGCAGCAGACCGTCCACAGGAAGCGGACGGTCCGCCTCATCATGCCTGCCCGGTACTCGCACGGTCGGGGACACCCCCGTCTCCGGCCGGGCCAAGATGCCCTTCCCGGGCCCGAGTTGTCCGTCATTTCGGTCTCGGCACGATCGGTGCTACCGGCGGTACTCCCGCACATGCACATGCCCGTCGAGCGGAAAGGCGGGCGGCGCCGCCGGCAGCAGCCGCGTCCACGCGTACCCGCACTTCTGCGCGACCCGGCACGACGCCGCGTTGTCCGCCTGGTGGAGCAGTTCGAGACGGGCCAGCCCGTCACCGCCGAAGGACGCGAAGGCCCAGTCGGTCAACGCCAGCAGCCCGCGGGGCGCCACTCCCCGGCCGCGCGCGGGGGCCGCGGTCCAGTAGCCGACCTCGGCGGACGAGCCGCCGGAATCCGCGGCGAACTTCAGGACCATGTGCCCCAGCAACCGGCCCGCATCGCCGCCGGACTCCACGACGGCGAAGGCGAACCGGCGCCCGTCCTCCCACCCGCGCCGCTGCTCCTCGATCCACCGGGCCGCGTCCGCCTCGTCCTCCACGGCCGCGCTCGTCCAGCGACGCAGGTCGTCGTCCCGGTACGCCTCCGCCAGCGCGGCAGCGTCCGCAGCGCGCCACGGCCGCAGGAGGAGCGCGGGGTCCGATGGGGTGGCGGCCACTTCCAGTCGTGCGGCGGACATACGGCCCTTTCGGTCGGTCGACGAGCCGTCCCCGCTCTCGACGCCCGGACGACCGACCCAGTCGATCACAGCCGCCGGCGGTTCCGGGGCCGAACCGTCCGATCATCCGGACGAGGACCAGGCCGTACCGGACCCGGCGAGGAAGCAGCGACCGGCCGTCGGCCGGGGTGGCTCGCGCCACCGGCAGCTACCCCGGCTGCCGCACGGACTGCCCCCGTACCTCCAGTCCTCCGAGCAGGTCCGCCGTGGCCTCCGCCACGGCCTCCACGGCCCGTTCGAACACCTCGCGGTTGTGGGCGGCGGGCGCCCGGAACCCCGAGACCTTCCGCACGTACTGCAGCGCGGCGGCGCGGATGTCGTCCTCGGTGGCCTCACCGGGCAGCACGGGCGGACGCAGCGTCTTGATACTCCGGCACATGCCCCCAGTCTCACGCACACCCCACGCCCCTGCGAGGATCACACCGAAGGCGGCCACCGAACCCCGGGGCCGACCGACGAGAGGAACATCCTCATGACGACGAAGCAGACCGTGGCCGTCCTGGGCCCCGGCGGCACCGGCGGCCTCCTCGCCGCCCTCCTGTCCCGCTCCGGCCACCGCGTCATCTGCCTGGCCGGCAAGACCACGGCCGACACCCTGCGCAGCACCGGAATCCAGGTCCGCAGCCGCCAGTTCGGCGACTTCACCGCGGCCGTCGAGGCGGACACCGAGCTGCGCGAACCGGTGGACGCCTGCCTGATCACCGTCAAGCACACCGCCCTGGACGCCGCCCTCACCCGCGTCCCGCCCGCCGCACTCGGCGACGCCCTCGTCGTACCGCTGCTGAACGGCATCGAACACCCCGCGGCCCTGCGCACCCGCTACCGCCCCGACCGCGTGGCCCCCGCCGTGATCCGGGTGGAGTCGACCCGCGTGGCCCCCGGCGTCATCGACCACGGCAGCCCCTTCACGGAGATCGACCTGACGGGCGACCCCGTCCCCCGTCCCCGCCTCGACGCTCTGGCCGCCACCCTCTCCACCACCGGCGCGACCACCCGCGTACTGGAGGACGAGACGGCCGCCCTGTGGGCGAAAATGGCCTTCCTCGCCCCCTTCGCCCTGCTCACCACCCGCTACGGCCTCCCCCTCGGCGAGGTCCGCACCCGCCACCGCGACGAACTGGAGGCCCTGGTGGCCGAGACCACCGCGGTCAGCCGCTCCTGCGGCGCCCCCGCGGACCCGGCCCAGGCCCTGTCCCGGTACGACGCCTTCCCGGCCTCCGCCAAGTCCTCCATGCAACGCGACGCCGAGGCGGGCCGACCGCTCGAACTGGACGCCATCGGCGGAGCGTTGCTGCGCGCGTCGGACCGGCACGGCGTACCGGTCCCGGTGGCGGCCCGACTGATGGGAGAACTGCGGGCCGCGGGCCACTGAGGGCCCCGTCGGCACGGGACCGAAGGAGTCCCGGGCGCCGGCGCCGAGCAGCACCGGCATGACGGTGGAGGCCGCCGAGACGAGCGCGACGCCGGCGGCCACCGCCTGCCCGTCAGTGGAACTGGCCGGGCCGGTAGTCGCCGGCGGGCTGCCGGACGATGACATTCCCGCGGTTGTAGGCGTTGATGAGGGCGATGACGCAGACCAGGGCGGCGAGCTGGTCCTCGTCGTAGTGCTTGGCGGCATTCGCCCAGACCTCGTCCGTGACGCCGCCGGCGGAGTCGGCGATCCGGGTGCCCTGCTCCGTCAGCTCCAGGGCGGCGCGCTCGGCATCGGTGAACACCGTGGCCTCCCGCCAGGCCGCGACCAGGTTGAGGCGCGTCGAGGTCTCCCCGGCGTGCGCGCCATCCTTGGTGTGCATGTCGACGCAGAAACCGCAGCCGTTGATCTGACTGGCGCGGATCTTCACCAGTTCCTGCGTCGCGGCCGGCAGGGCCGAGCCCGCGAGCGCCCTGTCCGCCGCCACGAGGTGCTTCCCGAACTTCGCTGCGACCTGGCCGGCGGAGAGGTTCAACCGAGCTTCCATGGTGCGCTCCTGTGTCGTCACCGGCTGGGTGCACCCCTGGGACGACACAGCTCCCCCAGCTGTGACACGAACAGCTGTGAGACGAACTCGTTCGCGTGAACCCCACAACCGAACTCGCCACTCAAAATCGAACAGGCGTAGCATTGCCGCGTGGCTACGACCTATGAATTCCCCGGTGACCTCCGCGCCGGCCAGGAGGAGCTGCATCAGGTCCGGGCCGAGCTGTCGGCCCTGCTCAAGCGGCTGCCCTGGTCGGTCGAGCCGATGGACGGCTTCAGCGACACCAGCGGCTGGCGCAAGGCGGAGCGGCCCGCGTCCCCCGGCTGGACGTCGGACGAGCAGGCCGAGGTGGAGAAGCTGCGGCGGCGGGAGCACGAACTGGCGGTCTTCGTCAGCGGCCACCGCTTCTGGGCCGAGGTCGCGGCACCGGAGCGGGTCGAGGCCCGCATGAAGCTGAAGCACGCCCACGAGGAGAAGACCGAGGAGACGGAGTGACACGAAAGCCCCCGACCGGCACCGGTCGGGGGCTTCTCGATCTACCTGGTGGGCGCGGACGGTTTCGAACCGCCGACATCCTGCTTGTAAGGCAGGCGCTCTACCCCTGAGCTACGCACCCCAGCCCCGAGCCACGGGCCCAGGACGAGTGGCCAGCCTACCTTGCCGAGGGCAGTGCACGGCAAACCCGTATCGCGGCATCACGGGCCCGTGCGGGTCACCGATTCGAGCGGGGCGCCGAGTCCGCACTCCGACGACGGGTCGGTGCGGGCTTCTGCGGGGAATGTAACGGTGCGCACGGCGAACTGACCGGCCCGTGTGTTCGTCTTCAACGGGTGGGAGAATGACACCACCCAGGGCGAACCACGGCACGGGAGAGGGATGTGACGGCGACACCGGGCACGCCAGCAACGCGGTCGTACCCGCACCCGCCGTCCACCGTACGGGGCCGGGGCCGACCCTCGGCTCTGGCCGACACCCTCACCCTGATGAGCCTGCCGGTGCTCGCCGTGCTCGCGCTGCCGGCCGCGTTCGCCGGCGGCGGCACCCGGCGCTGGTTCGGCGGGCGGGCGGAGAGCCAGCGGGCCGAGGCGCAGGCCGCGAAGGACGCCGCGGCGGCCGCCTTCTACGAACTGGACACCGCGCAGCGGGACCTGCGGATCTCCATCGAGACCATCACGGCCGTGGACGACACCCCCGCGGCCCGGCGGGCGGTGGCCGACTTCGCGGCGCTGGGCGGGCGGATCGACGAGGTCAGCCAGCGGTACATCCAGGCCGTGGACGCCCATGACCTGGACCGGGACGACCTGGAGGCCGCGACGGCGGCCCGGGCGCGGAGCGAGCTGACCGCGGCCAGGGACGAACTGGCCAAGGTCAAGCAGGAGCTGGACCGCTTCGGCAGTTCGCTCGGGCCCCTGCTCGGCAAGGCCGAGACGCAGCTGGCTCGGCTCGCTCCCGCGGTGGAGCGGGCCCGGCAGGCGCTGCTGGGTGCGAGCAACGCGCTGGACGCCGTACGGGAGAGGGGACTGGCGGCTGATGATCTCGCCGCGCGGCTCGCCGCTCTCTCGCCGGATCTGACCAGACTGAACCAGGGTGCCGGCCAGCACGGCGTGGCGCCGACCCTGGAGCGCGCCGAGCGGGTGCAGCGGGAGGCCGGGGCGATCCGGGCCGAGGCCGAGCGGCTGCCGGAGAAGGCGGCCGAGATCGATCACCGGCTGGTCAGCCTGCGGACCCGGGCGCAGGCGCTGACCACCCGGGCCGGGCAGGTCGATCCGGTGCTGAGCGAGCTGCGGCGGCGGTTCGCGGCGGCGTGCTGGCAGGATCTGCAGCAGGTGCCGGCGCTGGCCGCGGAGAACGTGCGGCAGGCCGAGCTGAAGCTGCGGGAGGCCCAGGCCGCCCGGGACGCCCAGCGCTGGGCGGACGCGACCTCGCTGCTGTCGACGGTGCGGGCGCTGCTGAACACCACGGACGAAGCGGTGTCGGCCGCGGGTGACCGGCTCACCCGGCTGAACGCCGTGCAGAAGGACCCGCAGCAGGAGATCGACCGGACCCGGTTCGCGATCCGGGACGCCCAGCGGCTGGCGATGACGGGCCGTACGACGCCGGATCCGCGCCACGCGCGGCCGCTGGACGATGCGGTGGCCCGGCTGGAGCGGGCGATCGGCACGCTGGAGGGCCGGCACCCCGACTACTGGCACTTCCTGACCGAGACCGAGGCCGTGCGGCAGACGGTGACCCGGGTCGTGGCGCAGATCCGTGAGGAGCGGGGCGCTCACTGAGCCGTTTGCCGCCGAGCCGCAGCGGGCGGATATTGGGACATACGTATGGCCTCCGCTGCACACGAAGGAGGCGGATATGGCCACACACTCAGTGCACCAGGAACCGCGGCATCGGATCCGGCTCGACGATCACCTTCCGGTCGACCACCGCCTGAACATGGTCTACCGGATCGGCGCGGGCGTGATGGGCGCGTTCCTGATCGCCTTCGGCATCCTCGGCATCGTCGACCACATCGGCTTCTTCGACACCGGCGGAAACGCCGTCATGGGCCTGAACACGAACGGAACGCTCAGCATCCTGTCGATCTGCGTGGGGCTGCTGCTGCTCGTGGGCATGGTGATCGGCGGGAACTTCGCCTCGACGCTGAACATGACCCTCGGGATCCTGTTCCTGCTCAGCGGGTTCCTGAACCTCTCGCTGCTCGACACCGACTACAACTTCCTGGCCTTCAAGATCCAGAACGTGCTGTTCAGCTTCGTGGTCGGCCTGCTGCTGATGGTGTTCGGGATGTACGGAAGGGTCAGTTCGACCCTTCCGCACGACAACCCGTACTGGCGGGCCCGTCACCCCGACTCGTCATAGGGGCGGCGGGACCGGCGGCATCAGGTGCGGTAGGCGTAGAAGGCCGCGGTGGGGTACGACGCGACGAGGCTGGCCACCGACCGGTTGTAGGTGTTGGTGGAGTGGTACGTCACGTACGGCACGCCCTGCGGGCTGCGGTAGGTGACGACCATGGAGTGGTCCTTGGACCCGTCCTTGTTGAAGTCCATCTGGAGCACGTCGCCCTGGTCCAGCTGGTAGACGTTGGCGAGGCTGGTGACCCGCTTGGAGGACAGGGCGAACCAGGAGAACTCGTTGACGCCGACGAACGAGTCCGACTGGATGTCGGCGTTGCCGAACCACTTGTGGAAGTCGTA